>NZ_JBNNVU010000109.1:0-16286 GCF_050280705.1 Pseudomonas sp. NPDC089530
GGTGAAGGACAGAACGAACGTCCAGAGGATGTAACCGTAGAAGCCGACCAGGACGATCAGCATGCTCGGCGCCAGGACCAATGATGATGGTTTTCATCTGGTGCGGGGTGAGGTTCTGGCATTCGTCGATCAGGATCAGGCTCTGCTGGAAGCTGCGCCCGCGAATGTAGTTGAGGGATTTGAACTGCAGCGGCACCTTGCTGAGGATGTAGTCGACGCTGCCATGGGTGCTTTCGTCATCCATGTGCAAGGCTTCGAGGTTGTCGGTGATGGCGCCGAGCCAAGGCTCCATTTTTTCCGCTTCGGTGCCCGGCAGGAAGCCGATCTCCTGGTCCAGCCCCTGCACGCTGCGGGTGGCGATGATGCGCCGGTAACGCTTGCTGACCATGGTCTGCTCGATGGCCGCGGCCAGGGCCAGGATGGTCTTGCCCGAGCCTGCGGCCCCGGACAGGTTGACCAGGTGGATATCCGGATCGAGCAAGGCGTACAGCGCCAGGCCTTGATAGATGTCGCGCGGTTTCAGGCCCCAGGCTTCCTGGTGCAACAGGGGCTCCTGATGCAGGTCGAGGATCAGCAGCACATCGGCATCGATCTCCTTGATCCAGCCGACGAACCCCTGTTCGTCGATGATGAACTCGTTGATGTGCACCGCCGGCAGGTTGTCGGTGAGCTGCACCTGGTGCCAGGTGCGGCCGTGATCCTGGCGGGTTTCCACCTTGCTCACGCGGTCCCAGAAGGAGCCGGTCATGTTGTGGAAGCCGTTGGGCAGCAAGTCCACGTCGTCGACCAGCTGGTCGGTGCTGTAGTCCTCGGCGGCGATCCCGCAGGCCCGCGCCTTGAGGCGCATGTTGATGTCTTTGGTCACCAGCACCACGCGCAGCGTCTTGTCCCGCGCATGCAGGTCGATCAGCTGGTTGATGATGATGTTGTCGTTGAGGTTTTCCGGCAGCAGGCTGTTGGGTTCCGAGCGCTTGCTCATCAGGATCGACAGCAGGCCCTTGGGACCGCTCTTGCCCCGCTGGATGGGCACGCCCAGCTCGACATCTTCCGGTGAGGCTTCGCCCAGGGTCTTGTCGATCAGGCGAATGGCCTGCCGGCATTCCGCCGCGACGCTGTGATGGCCGCTCTTGAGCTTGTCGAGCTCCTCCAAAACGATCATCGGGATCGCGACATGGTGTTCTTCGAAGTTCAGCAGGGCGTTTGGATCGTGAATCAATACATTGGTATCGAGTACATAAAGGATTGGCTGGTTGGAGGAAGGGCTACGTCCGTGGTCATCCATACTCGGTCACCTTATGTGGGGGCCAGTCGACGCAATACCATGGCGGTGCTGCGCCTCGAATTGACCGCCGGATTCACCCGCTGGGGTTCGAGTGAAGTGCACACAAAAGGAGTCTTGGGAGACGCCACCTGTGTTGCAGGTTTCGGCGGTCTGACTTCGTAATACTCCAAAACCTGTGACAGGAAAAAGCACTTTGACGCTTTTTTTAAGTTTATTTTGCAGAGTGACGAATAGCCCTTGGCGCGCCGCCCCGGCACCGTTAAAGTCGAAAGTCCGCTTGCATCGAATTCCCGGCCAAAATCGGCCAAAAGCCCTCCCCACCCAGCCAATACGGCCCTTTCTCCGCTGCTAGCGAAAGGCGTCCTGGCAATCCTCCCAACCGATTCCACTCTGTGCGGTTTGCGTCAGCAACCAGGGCAATGCCGTCTTCACCGCATCCTGCCGAGCGTTGAAATTGATCACCCCGTGCCGCCACAACAGCATCAGGGTCAACACCCGCTGGCCGCTCTGCTCGCCCTTGAGCTTGCCGGCACCGTCCTGCGGATCGATGTCCCACAGCGCCACCTGCAACCCCTGGCCATTGAAGAAAGCCTGCGCATCGGCGCGGCGCTGGCCGTAGGGCGGGCGAAACAGCGGCACGTAGTTTTCCGGCAGCTTGCCCTTGACCAGTTCGACGCTGCGCACGATGGAGTTCTGCCACTCCTGCCAGTGGCTGTGGGAGCGGTATTCCCAGCCCAGGACACCCACGCACTGCCGCGAATACAACGCCTGCAGGTTGGCCACCGAACGCTGTTCCAGACGGTTCTGCACCTCGCTGCCCAGCACGAAGAAGGTGCCGTTCATGTTCGACTTGCGCAGATACTCGGTCAGCCAGGGCGTGTTGTCCGGGGCGAGATTGGCGGCGCTGTCGAAGGTCAGCAGGAACAGCCGGTCGTTGAGCTCGTCGCCGTTGCGCTCGTAGTCACCAAAACGCTCGATCTCGCTGGCGGTCTGGGGAAACAGCGCAGCCTTGCGCAGCAGCTCGTCCAGGTACTGCTCATGGAAGTTGCGGCTCGGCTCGGCCCAGCGCGCGTAATACGAGTCGTCGCCCAGCTGGAACTTGCGGGCCTGCTCGCGCAGGGTGTCCATGTCTTCCACCAGGAAACAGAAGGAGGCGTCCTGGTCGCAGCTCTGCTGGGCGAAGTTGTAGTTGGCCAGCAATTGCCGCCAGAGACGCTGGCGCAGCGCATCGATCGTCGCCATGTTGATGATCCGCAGGCCCAGGCGCTGCTTCAGCGACTCTTCGTCCCAGGCCTCGCTGACCAGCAGGGTGCGGGCGAACGTGAGGATCTCCGCCCGCGACGCCACGTCGAACAGGGTCGGACTGCCGAGCTGTTCTGGCCAGGTGCTGCGATCCAGGGTCGCCACCTCGGTCGGTGCCGCCAGGGCGCCGAAACTCAACAGCCAGATAGATAGAAAGAATGCACTGCGCAAAGGGATGTCTCCATAACCGGACCCGCGCGGCACTATAGCCGATGCCACGGCCCCGACCCTATTCGAATCCCCACCCCTCTCTGTAGGAGCGAAGCTGGTCCGTCGCAAGCGCTATCGCGCGTTGCCCGGCGGCTTCTATATAGAAGGAAGACGATCGGCGGCGGCGCCTATTGCCTTCATAGGTGGAGTCAAACCGCCCAAGCCCCTAGAATCCCCCGACGCTTACAGGAGACGACTTCATGCTGATGGTGATTTCACCCGCCAAGACCCTCGATTTCGAGACCCCGCCCGTCACGCAACGCTTCACCCAGCCGCAGTACCTCGATCACTCCCAGGAGTTGATCCTGCAATTGCGCGAACTGAGCCCGGCGCAGATCAGCGAACTGATGCACGTTTCCGACAAGATCGGTGGCCTCAACGCCGCGCGTTTCGGCAGTTGGACCCCGGCCTTCACCCCAGCCAACGCCAAGCAGGCGCTGCTGGCGTTCAAGGGCGACGTGTACACCGGCCTGAATGCCGAAACCCTCGAGGAAGCCGATTTCGACTACGCCCAGCAGCACCTGCGCATGCTCTCCGGCCTGTACGGCCTGCTGCGCCCGCTGGACCTGATGCAGCCGTATCGCCTGGAAATGGGCACCAAGCTGGCCAACGCCCGGGGCAAGGACCTGTACGCGTTCTGGGGCACGCGCATCAGCGAATGGCTCAACGAGGCCCTGGCCGAACAGGGTGACGACCTGCTGCTCAACCTGGCCTCCAACGAATACTTCTCGGCGGTCAAGCGTACGGCCCTGAACGCGCGGATCATCAATACCGAGTTCAAGGACCTGAAGAACGGCCAGTACAAGATCATCAGCTTCTACGCCAAGAAGGCCCGGGGCATGATGAGCCGTTTCGTCATCGAAGAACGCATCAACGACCCGGAGGCGCTCAAGCAATTCGACGTCCAGGGCTACCGCTACAGTGCCGAGCAGTCAAAACCCGACAACCTGGTGTTCCTGCGCGATCACCCCGCGGAATAATGCTCAGCGTCGACGCACGGGTTTCACGCAAACGAGTGCGTCGACGAGCGGTTACTTTCCTTTTTTACCCCGCCAAAACGCCAAACAATTGGCGCCAAAATATTTTCTTCTGATTTTATAACTTTTCTTTCACTCGACAGAGGTCACTTTTTTCAGTAGTGGCACTCATTTTTTTTGTCGGTAGTGGCATAAAAGTATCCCCGCGCTTTAACTCCCCATAACTACAGGCTCAAATGGTAAGTGCTATCAATATGAAAGCAGTGCCATCTTTTGCAATATTTCAAGAGATTTCAGAAAACAGGATGAGCGGGCTGGAACTATGTCCTGAACCGCCGTTCATACCACCGGTAACGATTTTCGACGAGTGTGTACGAGATGACTTACATAGGATCCAAAGAGAGTAGCAAAGTTGTCATATTGCCCTGACCTACTGTCCATGGATTCGAACTTAGATTCAGCACACAGGAGATATGCATCATTACTATCCCCTACAAGACCGTGGCTTAGCCCACCTTAAACGCGCTTCCGAGAGCGTACAACTACCTGATTATCATGGGCTTGCCCCTATAACTCAGGCCTGTCGCCCACCTCGGATCAGCCTTCCGGCAGGAAGGTCGGCCATATTCAAGGGCACGCCCTTATAACTAGGCCATGTTGCGCACAACTTGAGTGCACTTATTTAGACACTCGGAACTTAGTCTGCCTGCACTGGGTATTACAACGCCTGCGCGTTGAACTTCCAAGTGCGTAACTACAGCTGGCAAACATTAACTCCGGCCATCTAATGGCGTGAATAACACAGAGGTAAATGCGATGCGCATCAGCATATTCGGTTTGGGTTACGTGGGCGCGGTATGTGCCGGTTGCCTGTCTGCACGGGGCCATGAAGTGGTTGGCGTCGATGTGGCCAAGGACAAGATCGACATGATCAATGCGGGCAAATCGCCGATCGTCGAACCGGGCCTGGGTGAACTTCTGGCGCAAGGTATTCAGACCGGCCGTCTGCGCGGCACTACCAACTTCGCCGAGGCGATCCGCGACACCGACCTGTCGATGATCTGTGTCGGCACGCCCAGCAAGAAGAACGGCGACCTGGAACTCAACTACATCGAAGCGGTCTGCCGCGAGATCGGTTTTGTCCTGCGCGACAAGACTTCCCGTCACACCATCGTGGTGCGCAGCACCGTCCTGCCGGGCACCGTGGCCAACGTGGTGATCCCGATCCTCGAAGACTGCTCCGGCAAGAAGGCCGGCGTCGACTTCGGCGTCGCGGTCAACCCTGAGTTCCTGCGCGAAAGCACCGCGATCAAGGACTACGACTTCCCACCGATGACCGTGATCGGCGAGTTCGACAAGGCCTCGGGCGACGTCCTGCAATCGCTGTACGAAGAACTCGATGCGCCGATCATCCGCAAGGACATCGCCGTCGCCGAGATGATCAAGTACACCTGCAACGTGTGGCACGCCGCCAAGGTCACCTTCGCCAACGAGATCGGCAACATCGCCAAGGCGGTCGGCGTCGACGGCCGCGAAGTGATGGACGTGGTCTGCCAGGACAAGACCCTCAACCTGTCCCAGTACTACATGCGTCCGGGCTTCGCCTTCGGCGGCTCCTGCCTGCCCAAGGACGTGCGCGCCCTGACCTTCCGCGCCGGCTCCCTGGACGTCGAGGCGCCGCTGCTCAACTCGCTGATGCGCAGTAACGAGTCCCAGGTGCAGAACGCCTTCGACATCGTCTCCAGCCACGAAAAACGCAAGGTCGCCCTGCTCGGCCTGAGCTTCAAGGCCGGCACGGACGATCTGCGCGAAAGCCCACTGGTGGAGCTGGCGGAAATGCTGATCGGCAAGGGCTACGACCTGAGCATCTACGACAGCAACGTGGAGTACGCCCGGGTTCACGGCGCCAACAAGGACTACATCGAGTCCAAGATCCCCCACGTCTCGTCCCTGCTCAACTCGGACTTCGACTCGGTGATCGACAACTCCGACGTGATCATCCTCGGCAACCGCGACGAGAAGTTCCGCGCCCTGGCCAACGACGTCCCCCACGGCAAGCAGGTCATCGACCTGGTCGGGTTCATGTCCAAGGCCACCAGCGCGAGCGGCCGGACCGAAGGCATCTGCTGGTAACCAGCGGTATCCGGGGGACCACCTTCCTGTAGCCGCTGCCGCAGGCTGCGGCTACAGGTATCGCGTTCCCTTGGGCTTTTCGCCTGCCTTAACCCCATCGGGCCACCCAAAAGGCTCGCCCGAGACAGAGACGGATGCAGATTATGCACAGGCTAAAGCACGGCCTACTCCAGGCCGCAGGTTGGCTGTTTTTCTTGAGTTTACTGATGGGTCTCGCCCTGGCGTTGCCCGTGTCCACCTTCGACTCCGAATCGAAGGACTTCATTTTCCTGATTGGCGCCGTGGGTATCTGGCGCTATTCGATGGGCGCCACGCATTTCGTGCGCGGCATGCTGTTTCTCTACGTGGTCTACCCGCACCTGCGGCGCAAAGTGCGCAAGCTGGGCAAGGCCGCCGATCCGTCCCACGTGTACCTGATGGTCACCAGCTTCCGGATCGACGCCCTGACCACCGCCCAGGTCTACAGCTCGGTGATCCGCGAAGCCATCGACTGCGGCTTCCCCACCACCGTGGTCTGCTCGATCGTGGAGATGTCCGACGAGCTGCTGGTGAAAAGCCTCTGGGCCCGCATGAACCCGCCGGCCCACGTCAAGCTCGACTTCGTGCGCATCCCCGGCACCGGCAAGCGCGACGGCCTGGCCTTCGGTTTCCGCGCCATCTCCCGCCACCTGCCGGACGACCGTGCGGTGGTGGCGGTGATCGACGGCGACACCGTGCTCGGCGAAGGCGTGGTACGCAAGACCGTGCCCTGGTTCCAGCTGTTCGGCAACGTCGGCGGCCTGACCACCAACGAATTCTGCGAAGTGCGCGGCGGCTACATCATGAGCGAGTGGCACAAGCTGCGCTTCGCCCAGCGCCACATCAACATGTGTTCCATGGCCCTGTCCAAGCGCGTGCTGACCATGACCGGACGCATGTCGGTGTTCCGCGCCACCGTGGTCACCAACACGGACTTCATCGCCGACGTGGAAAGCGACTCGCTGCAACACTGGCGCCTGGGCCGCTTCAAGTTCCTCACCGGCGACGACAAGTCCAGCTGGTTCAGCCTGATGCGCCTGGGCTACGACACCTTCTACGTGCCGGACGCGGCGATCAACACCGTGGAACACCCGCCGGAGAAGAGCTTCATCAAGGCCAGCCGCAAGCTGATGTTCCGCTGGTACGGCAACAACCTGCGGCAGAACTCCCGGGCCCTGGGCCTGGGCCTCAAGCGCCTGGGCCTGTTCACCGGCGTGGTGCTGTTCGACCAGCGCGTGTCGATGTGGACTTCCCTGCTGGGCCTGACCGTGGCGCTGATCGCCAGCGTCAAGTACGGCACCGCCTTCATCCTGGTGTACCTGCTGTGGATCGGCATCACCCGCCTGATCCTGACCCTGTTGCTGTCCTGCTCGGGGCACCGGATCGGCCCGGCCTACCCGGCGATTCTCTATTACAACCAGATCGTCGGCGCCCTGGTGAAGATCTACGTGTTCTTCCGCCTCGACCAACAATCCTGGACTCGCCAACCGACTGCCCTGTCCCGTGACCTCGCCAGCTTTCAACGTTGGTTCAACACCTGGTCGTCTCGGACCATGACCTTCTCCGCCGGCAGCATCTTCGTCGCCGCGCTGCTGCTGATGGTCTGACCCGCCTTGCCTGAATTAACTAGGAAATCGCCTTTATGAACACCGCCGTGAACGTCAACGTAGTGCATGAATCCGAAGCCCAACGCCAGCACGCCCGGGTGAAAATCCCCGCCAAGCTGCGCTTCTTCGGCCCCGACCGGACCCCGGTCGAAGCCCGGGTCATCGACCTCTCCGCCGGCGGCCTGAGCTACAACGGCGGGCAACTGCCGATCAAGGTCGGCGACGTGCACAAGGGCCGCCTGCAGTTCGTCGTCGACAACCTCGGGCTGGCCATGGACGTGGAACTGCTGGTGCGCTCGGTGGATCGCCAGAGCGGCCGTGTCGGTTGCCAGTTCCAGAACCTCGAGCCCCGGGACATCTCGACCCTGCGCCAGCTGATCACCTCGCACCTGGCCGGCGACATCGTGACCATGGGCGACGTGCTCGCCACCCTGCAGCGCGACAACTTCACCAAGGCCCGCAAGCCCAAGGACGCCGGCCACGGCATGAGCGCCCTGGGCCGCCTGCGCGCGGTGACCTTCAGCGCCGGGATCTTCGTCGTGGGCCTGGCGGCCTTCGGCTTCATCCTCAAGTCGGTGTACGGCATGTACTTCGTCAGCCACGCCCAGGCCGGCCTGGTCAGCGTCTCGGGCATGAACGTCACCATGCCCCGCGACGGCACCGTGCAGAGCCTGATCCAGGCCGACGGCGTGGCGGCCAAGGGCGCCCCGCTGGCGACCTTCAGCACCAGCATGCTCGACGTGCTCAAGGGCCACCTGAACGAAGACCAGCTGCAACCGGCCAAGGTCGAGGAACTGTTCGGCAAGCAGATGACCGGCACCCTGACCTCGCCCTGCGACTGCACCGTGGCCCGGCAACTGGTCGACGACGGCCAGTACGCCAGCAAGGGCGACGTGATCTTCCAGTTGGTGCCACGCAACAGCCAGGCCAACGTCGAAGCGCGCTTCTCCTATCGCCAGTTCGCCGACGTGCGCCCGGGCACCAAGGTCAGCTTCCAGATCGCCGGCGAAGACGAGGCGCGCAGCGGCACCATCGTCAGCAGCACCAGCCTCAACAGCAGCGACCTGTCCTCGGACATCCGCGTGCAGATCAAGCCCGACGCCCCGCTGAGCAGCGCCTTCGCCGGCCGCCCGGTGGAAGTCGCCAGCGACCGCGGCCCGTCCGTGAACTGGCTGATCGACAAAGCCATGGCTGCGGGTCTGTAACCATGAATATCCATACCTCTCGCTCGAGCCTGCGGCAGCGGCTACAGGGTTCGGCGTTGCTGCTGCCCCTGGCGGCCGCCATCGCCCTGGCCGGTTGCGCCGGCCTGCCCGACCAGCGCCTGGCCAACGAAGCCCTGAAACGCGGCGATACCATGCTCGCCGAGCAGAACTACCGGCAACTGGCGGACCTGGGCTACAGCGAGGCCCAGGTCGGCCTGGCCGATATCCAGATGGAAACCCGCGACCCGGCCAAGATCAGGGAAGCCGAGGCCACCTACCGCGCCGCGGCCGATACCTCGCCACGGGCCCAGGCACGCCTGGGGCGCCTGCTGGTGGCCAAGCCCGGTTCCACCGAGGCCGAACACCACGAAGCCGAAGGCCTGCTGAAAAAGGCCTTCGCCCACGGTGAAGGCAATACCCTGATCCCGCTGGCCATGCTCTACCTGCAATACCCGCAGAGCTTCCCGAATGTCGACGCGCAAAAACAGATCAGCCAATGGCGCAGCGCCGGCTACCCGGAAGCCGGCCTGGCCCAGGTGCTGCTGTACCGCACCCAGGGCACCTACGACCAGCACCTGGCCGAGGTGGAAAGCATCTGCAAGGCGGCGCTGAACGTCACCGACATCTGCTACGTCGAACTGGCCACCGTGTATCAGAAACGCGGCCAGCCGGAGCAACAGGCGGCCCTGATCAAGCAGTTGCAGGACGGCTACGCCCGCGGCGCCATCGGCGCACAACGGGTCGACAGCGTGGCCCGGGTACTGGGCGATGCGAGCCTGGGCCAGACCGACGAGAAAACCGCCCAGGCCCTGCTGGAGCCGATCGCCCCGGCGTACCCGGCGTCCTGGGTGACCCTGGCGCAATTGCTCTACGACTTCCCCGAGTTGGGGGACCTCGACAAGATGATGGAATACCTGGACCACGGCCGCGCCGCCGACCAGCCCCGCGCCGAGCTACTGCTGGGCAAGCTCTACTACGAAGGCAAGCTGGTCCCGGCCGACGCCAAGGTCGCCGAGGAACACTTCAAGAAGGCCCAGGGCAAGGAAGTCGCCGCCGATTACTACCTGGGCCAGATCTACCGCCGCGGCTACCTGGGCCAGGTCTATCCGCAAAAGGCCCTGGACCACTTGCTGACCGCTGCGCGCAACGGCCAGAACAGCGCCGACTTCGCCATTGCCCAGCTGTTCTCCCAGGGCAAGGGCACCAAGCCCGATCCGCTCAATGCCTATGTCTTCAGCCAACTGGCCAAGACCCAGGACACCCCGCAAGCCAACGAGCTCGCGCAACAACTCGAAGCCCAGCTGCCACCCGGCCAGCGCGCCGAGGCCCAGCGCCTGCTGCAACAGGAGCAGGCCGTGCGCGGCGCCTTGAGCCAGAACACGCTGGAACTGCACGCGTTGCAGGAAGAAGACGGTGAGGAATCCCTATGAAGTTCACTCCACTCAATAACGCCGCCCCTACGGAAAACCTGTTTCGCCTGTCGAAGCTGGGGATGGCCCTGGGTTTCGCCCTGGCCTGGTCCAACCCGACCCTGGCCGCCGTGACTGACACCAAGAACTTCGGCCTGGAAGTGAAGATCACCGGCCAGTCCGAAGACGATCGTGACCTCGGCACCCTGGGCGGTGGCGACGTCAACGGCGTCGGCCTCGACCTGCGCCCCTGGGTCTACGGCGAAAGCGGCAACTGGAGCGCCTACGCCATGGGCCAGGCGGTGACCTCCACCGACATCATCGAGACCGACACCCTGCAGCAGGCCGATGGCGCCAGCACCGAAAGCAGCAACAACAGCGACCGCCAGAGCAAGAAGAACTACTTGGCCATGCGCGAGTTCTGGGTCGGCTACAGCGGCCTCACGCCCTACCCGGGCGAGCAGTTGAAGCTCGGCCGCCAGCGCCTGCGCAACGACGACGGCCAGTGGCGCGACACCAATATCGAAGCCCTGAACTGGACCTTCGACACCACCCTGCTGCGCGCCAACCTGGGTGCCGCCGAACGCTTCAGCGAATACCGCACCGACCTCAAGGAACTGGCGCCGCAAGACAAGGATCGCCTGCACGTCTACGGCGACGTGGCCTACCAGTGGACCCCGGGCCACTGGGCCGGCATCCGCGCCCACCACAGCCACGACAACGGCAAGCTCGACTACCCGGTACCGGGCGAGGCCACCGACTCCCTGGACAAGCGCCAGAACGGCGACCTGACCTGGCTCGGCCTGGAAGCCAACAGCGACGCCTACAACTGGCGCAACACCAACACCGTCAACTACTGGGCCAGCATCACCGGCATGAGTGGCGACCGCGACAAGGTCAATGCGCTGAATGCCGACGGTAGCGCCCCGGCCCAGGCCAAGCACGGCGAAAGCCTCGACGGCTGGGCCACCGACCTCGGCGTGCGGGTGCGCCTGGACCCGAAATGGCAGGTCGGCGCGGCCTACGCCCGGGCCAGCGGCGACTACGAACAGAACGGCCTGGAAAGCAACCGCTCGAACTACACCGGGACCCGCTCGCGGGTACACCGCTTCGGCGAAGCCTTCCGCGGCGAAATGAACAACATGCAGACCGCCACCCTGTTCGGTTCCTGGATGCTCGCCGACGACTACGACGCCAGCCTGATCTACCACAAGTTCTGGCGCGTGGACGGCAACAAGCCGGTGGGCAGCAACGGCATCAACGCCGTCGAGAACAACTACGACGACGCCACCGGCGCCCTGCTCTCCAGCTCGTCCCTGCCGCTGCGCGATGGCGAGAAAGACCTCGGCCAGGAAATGGACCTGGTGGTCACCAAGTACTTCAAGCAAGGCCTGCTGCCGGCGGCGCTCAGCCAGTCGATCGACGAGCCTTCGGCGCTGGTGCGTTTCCGTGGCGGCGTGTTCAAGCCCGGCGATGCCTACGGCAAGAGCGTCGACTCGTACATGCATCGCGCCTTCATCGACGTGATCTGGCGCTTCTGATGCGAGTCGCCAAGGGAGTGTCCGAGATGAATAGCCCGATGCACAGCCTCGCGACGAGAGGCTCGCTCAGCCTGCTGGCCGGCGCGCTGCTGCTGGCCGGCAGCAGCGCCTTCGCCAACGTCGAACCGGTCCCGGCAACGGCGCCGGGCAAGCCGTCGACCGTGGCCAAAGGCTTGCAACAGGCCAAGACCTACACCGTCAGCAGCGCGCCGACCGAGCAGCTGCAACTGGCCAAGCCCAAGCTGCCCGACCTCTCCGGCTATACCGCCGAGGCGGCGGCGGCCAAGATCGTGCGCAGCAAGCCGGGCAAGATCAGCGTGCGCCGCATGATGCAGGAAGACGCGCTGAAGGACTTTATCGGCGGCGACAACAAGATGGCCGAGTGGGTGGTGCGCCAGCACGGCATCCCCCAGGCGATCTTCATCGACGACGGCTACGTCAACCTCACGGAGCTGGTGAAAAAGCTGCCCAAGCAGTACATCAGCGAAACCTCGCCGGGGGTGTACCTGGCGCGGCTGCCGATCGTGGTCGGGCGCAAGGGCATCCTGGAAATCGATCGGCAGACCCGGGAACTGCGCCTGTCCCAGGAGGGCGGTTCGTTCCTGGTCAACGACGGCCAGCTGTTCGTGCGCGATACCAAGGTCACCGGCTGGCGCGAGAAGGACAACGGCCCGGCGACATTCAACTCGCCCAAGGAATTCCGCCCGTTCCTGCTGGCCTGGGGCGGCACCGAGACCTACATCGTCAACAGCAAGATGGCCAGCTTCGGCTACGCCAACAGTAAGTCCTACGGCGTGAGTATTTCCCAGTACACGCCGAACATGGCCAAGGTGCTCAAGCGTCCCGAACCCACCGGTTGGATCATCGGCTCGGAGTTCTCGGACATGTGGTACGGCTTCTACTGCTACGAGACCCGCGACTTCGTGGTCAAGGGCAACACCTACAAGGACAACATCGTCTACGGCATCGACCCCCACGACCGTTCGCACCGACTGATCATCGCCGACAACACCGTCTACGGGACCAAGAAGAAGCACGGGATCATCATTTCCCGGGAAGTGAACGACAGCTTCATCTTCAACAACCGCAGCTACGACAACAAGCTCTCCGGCGTGGTGATCGACCGTAACAGCGTGAACAACGTGATCGCCGACAACGAGATCTACCGCAACCACACCGACGGCATCACCCTCTATGAGAGTGCCGACAACCTGCTGTGGGGCAACAAGGTGATCAGCAACCGGCGCCACGGCATCCGCATCCGTAACAGCGTGAACATCCGCCTGTACGAGAACGTCGCCATGGCCAACGGCCTGACCGGGGTCTACGGCCACATCAAGGACCTTTCCGACACCGACCGCGACATCAAGCTCGACCCGTTCGACGCCCAGGTGTCGCTGATCGTGGTCGGCGGCGAGCTGGCGGCCAACGGCAGCGGCCCGATGTCCATCGACTCGCCGCTGAGCGTGGAGCTGTACCGCGTGTCCATGCTCGCCCCGACCAAGAGCAGCGGCATCAGCTTCTCGGGGATCCTCGGCGAGCGCCAGGACGAAATTCTTGACCTGTTGGTGCGCCAGCAGAAAGCCGTGCTGATCGACCCTGTCGAACGCCAGACCGAAATGCGCGATTGAGGATGACTGCCATGCGCCCACATTTGATCAAACTGCTGAGCCTCTCGGCGCTGACCGCGGGTATTCTCGCCGCCGGCAACAGTGCCCGCGCCGACGAGGCCGCCAGCGGCGCCACCGCGCCGAAGTTCAGCGCCGAGCCCTGCTGCAGCCTGTGCCCTGCCGCTCACGACGCGAAGAACTACACCACCCGCTACCAGCAGAACTTCACCACCCTGGTGCAAGCCCAGGGCGACTGGCTGTTCCGGACCCGGGAAGACCTGCGCACCGAATTCGACACCACGCCGGAAGGCTATCGCCACCTGCAACAGCTGCACGACGCCTTCCAGAGCAAGGGCGTGGAGCTGGTGATCGTCTACCAGCCGACCCGCGGCCTGGTGAACCGCAACAAGCTCAACCCCCAGGAAAAGGCCAGCTTCGACTACGACAAGGCGCTGAAGAACTACCAGGCCATGCTCGGCCGCTTCGCCCGGATGGGTTACGTGGTGCCGGACCTGTCGCCGCTGACCAACGAGCAACAGCCAGAGACCCTGCCGGCCCACGACTTCTACTTCCGCGGCGACCAGCACTGGACCCCGTACGGCGCCCAGCGCACGGCGAAGATCGTGGCGCAGAAGGTCAAGCAGATGCCGGCCTTCGCCGACATTCCCAAGCGTGAGTTCGAGACCCACAAGTCCGGGCGCATGGGCAAGACCGGCACCCTGCACAACATGGCCGGCCAGCTGTGCGGCACCAGCTACGCGATCCAGTACATGGACCAGTTCACCACCGAACCCAAGGGCGAAGCCGGCGACGGCGACCTGTTCGGCGATTCCGGCAACCCGCAGATCACCCTGGTGGGCACCAGCCACAGCGGCAAGAACTACAACTTCGCCGGCTTCCTGCAGCAAGAGATCGGCGCCGACATTCTCAACGTCGCCTTCCCCGGTGGCGGCTTCGAGGGCTCCATGCTGCAGTACCTGGGCAGCGAGGATTTCCAGACCAAGCCGCCGAAGATCCTGATCTGGGAATTCTCGCCGCTGTACCGCCTGGACCAGGAAACCATCTACCGGCAGATGATGGCCCTGCTCGACAACGGCTGCGAAGGCAAGCCCGCGCAAATGAGCGCCAGCGCCACCCTCAAGCCCGGCAAGAACGAGCTGCTGGTCAACAGCAAGAACCTGGACCTGCGCAACAGCAGCCATCAGGTGGACATCCGCTTCGCCGACGCCTCGGTGAAAACCCTGCACGCCACCCTCTGGTACATGAACGGGCGCCACGAGGACATCAAGATCGACAAGCCGACGACATCCGACACCGACGGACGTTTCGCCTTTGAACTGCGCACCGACGAAGACTGGGCCTCGCAGAACCTGCTGGCGGTCGAAGTCCAGGGCCCGGAAGCCGGCGCCGCGACACAGAAAGTCGAAGCGAAGATTTGCACCCGCAACGTATTCCCGAGCGCCGGGCAACGCACCGCGCAAATCGGGCAATGAGGTTCCCATGCCAACGAAAATGCTGAAACAGTTATTGGTCCCGAGCCTGTTGAGCCTGGCGCTGTTCGCAGGGGCAACCCAGGCCGCCGCGCCCCTGCGCCCGCCCCAGGGGTATTACGCGCCGGTGGACAAGTTCAAGAGCGGCGACCACGGCGAAGGCTGCGACGCCATGCCCGCGCCTTACACCGGCTCGCTGCAGTTTCGCAGCAAGTACGAAGGTTCGGGCAAGGCCCGCGCCACCCTGAACGAGGCGTCGGAAAAGGCCTTTCGCGACAGCACCGCCGACATCACCAAGATCGAGCGCGGCACCAGCAAGCGGGTGATGCAGTTCATGCGCGACGGCCGCCCGGAACAGCTGGACTGCACCTTGAGCTGGCTCAGCGCCTGGGCCCAGGCCGATGCCTTGATGTCCAGGGACTTCAACCACACCGGCAAGTCCATGCGCAAATGGGCCCTGGGCAGCATGGCCTCGGCCTACCTGCGCCTGAAGTTCTCCGACTCCCATCCGCTGGATACCCACCAGCAGCAGGCGCAACAGATCGAGGCCTGGTTCAGCAAGCTGGCCGACCAGGTGGTCAGCGACTGGGACGACCTGCCGCTGGCGCAGACCAACAACCACTCGTACTGGGCGGCCTGGTCGGTGATGGCCACGGCCGTGGCGACCAACCGCCGCGACCTGTTCGACTGGGCCGTCAAGGAATACCGGGTCGGCGCCAACCAGGTCGATGCCGACGGCTATTTGCCCAACGAACTCAAGCGCGAGCAACGCGCCCTGGCCTACCACAACTACGCCCTGCCGCCGCTGGCGATGATCGCCAGCTTCGCCCAGGTCAACGGCGTCGACCTGCGCCAGGAAAACCACAGCGCGCTGCAACGCCTGGGCGAGCGGGTGCTGGCCGGGGTCAAGGACCCGGACGAGTTCGAGCAGAAGAACGGCAAGCGCCAGGACATGACCGACCTCAAGGTCGACTCGAAATTCGCCTGGCTCGAACCCTTCTGCAGCCTCTACACCTGTGCCCCGGACGTGCTGGAGCGCAAGCACAAGATGCAACCGTTCAAGAGCTTCCGCCTGGGCGGCGACCTGACCAAGGTCTACGACCCCTCGCACGAGAAGGGCAACAAAGGCTCATAACGCAAAACCCTGTAGGAGCGAGGCTTGCCCGCGATGAACGATGACGCGGACTGGCAGTTGGACCGAGGCGCCTCTATCGCGGGCAAGCCTCGCTCCTACAAGGGCATTGTGATGGTCGATGCAGACGCCAGACGGCGTCGATGAATGCAATACGCCTCCCCGGTTTTCCACGGGGGGGTTTGGGGGGGCTCTGGCCCTTTACTGTTGGTCAAACATGGAGAGATCGGGATGGTTTTCTCATCCAATGTGTTCCTGTTTCTGTTCTTGCCGGTCTTTCTCGGCTTGTACTACCTGAGCGGGCAACGCTATCGCAACCTGCTGCTGCTGATCGCCAGCTACGTGTTCTATGCCTGGTGGCGGGTGGACT
>NZ_JBNNVU010000110.1:0-16272 GCF_050280705.1 Pseudomonas sp. NPDC089530
GGCAACCGCAACAGCTCGCCGACCGATGGCCGATTCATTTTCCCTTCGCAATTGAGCGCAGTTGCCGCCACCCTTGACACCGTTGAGCTGGTGATGGCTCTGGAAGAGGAATTCGAGACCGAAATCCCTGACGAAGAAGCTGAAAAGATCACTACCGTTCAAGCAGCTATCGACTACGTTACCAGCCACCAGGCTTAATCGTATTTAGTCGTCTTTTGCTGTCATGGAAAAACCGCACTGCCGTTACGGCGTGCGGTTTTTTCTTTAGGCCCGATGCAAAGTGTCGTCATTAGAAAAAAGGAGAGTGCTGTGTCGCGTAGACGCGTCGTAGTCACCGGTATGGGTATGTTGTCGCCACTGGGTACGGATGTTCCGAGTAGCTGGCAGGGCATTCTGGCTGGCCGCAGTGGCATTGGTCTGATCGAGCACACCGACCTTTCTGCCTATTCCACCCGTTTTGGCGGCTCGGTAAAGGGCTTCAATGTCGAGGAATACCTGTCGGTCAAAGAGGCTCGCAAACTCGACCTGTTCATTCAATACGGCCTGGCGGCCGGTTTTCAGGCGGTGCGTAACGCCGGCCTGGAAGTGACCGATGCCAACCGTGAGCGAATCGGCGTTGCCATGGGGTCGGGTATTGGCGGTTTGACCAATATCGAAGAAACCAGCCGCACGCTGCATGATTCCGGCCCACGTCGAATTTCTCCGTTCTTCGTGCCTGGCTCGATCATCAATATGATTTCCGGGTTCCTGTCCATCCATCTGGGTGCCCAGGGGCCGAACTACGCCATTTCCACGGCCTGTACCACCGGTACCCACTGCATTGGCATGGCCGCCCGCAATATCGCGTTTGGCGAAGCCGACGTGATGATCGCTGGTGGCGCCGAAATGGCTGCCTGCGGCCTGGGTATGGGGGGCTTTGGCGCATCCCGCGCGCTGTCGACCCGCAACGACGAGCCGACCCGCGCCAGCCGTCCATGGGACAAGGGCCGTGATGGCTTCGTCCTGTCCGACGGTGCCGGCGCGCTGGTGCTCGAAGAGCTGGAGCACGCCAAGGCCCGTGGCGCGACCATCTATGCCGAGCTGATCGGTTTTGGCATGAGTGGCGACGCCTACCACATGACCTCGCCACCCGCCGATGGCGCCGGCGCGGCACGTTGCATCGCCAATGCGCTGCGCGACGCCAAGCTGAACGTCGAGCAGGTGCAGTACATCAACGCCCACGGTACCTCGACCCCTGCCGGTGACCTGGCGGAAGCCGAGGCGATCAAGACGGTGTTCGGCGAGCACGCCTACAAGCTGGCCGTCAGTTCCACCAAGTCCATGACCGGCCACCTGCTGGGTGCGGCAGGGGCGATCGAGGCCATCTTCAGCGTACTGGCGATCAACAGCCAGGCGGCGCCGCCGACCATCAACCTCGATGAGCCGGATGAAGGCTGCGACCTCGATTTCGTGCCGCACACCGCGCGCAACATGGATATCGATGTGGTGCTGTCCAACTCCTTCGGGTTTGGTGGCACCAACGGCTCCCTGGTGTTCCGCCGGTTCGCCGGCTGATGCAGAGCTGGGTCGACGGTCGGCCAGCTGACGTTCTGTCGCTCAAGGACCGCGGCCTGGCTTATGGCGATGGCCTGTTCGAGACCATCGCGGTCAGGGCTGGCCAGCCCTTGTTGCTGGAGCGGCATCTGTCACGCTTGGCCGAGGGTAGTACGCGTCTGGCGATCGCCGCCGACCAGGCGTTGATCCGCAGCGAACTCAAGGCCTATGCCTCGCAGTTGGGGGAGGGCGTGCTCAAGCTGATCCTCACCCGTGGCGACAGCCTGCGCGGTTACGCCGCCGATCCGCTGGCGCAGCCGCGACGTATTCTCCAGGGCAGTGCGCCGGCGGCTTACCCGGCGGCGCATGCCGAGCAGGGTATTCGCCTGTTCCCTTGCACCACTCGCCTGTCCGAGCAGCCCTTGCTCGCCGGCCTCAAGCACCTCAACCGCTTGGAGCAGGTGCTCGCCCGTTCCGAATGGCGGGACAGCGAGCATGCCGAAGGCTTGATGCTCGATGTGTCCGGACGAGTGATCGAGGGGGTCTTCAGCAATCTGTTCCTGGTGCGCGACGGCGTCTTGTTCACCGCCGACCTCAGTCGTTGCGGGGTCGCCGGCGTGATGCGTGCTGAAATATTGTTTCAGGCCGCGTCATTGGGGATCGCCACGGAAGTCGTCGACATCAGTCTGGAACAGCTGCAACAGGCCGACGAAGTCTTTGTCTGCAACAGCGTCTATGGCGTCTGGCCAGTGCTGGCCTGTGGTGCGCTGCGCTGGCCCGCCGGACCGCTCACCCGTAAACTGCAACGCATTGCCCGCGCGCTACTGGATGCCTGATTAGTGAGACGTAAATTACTGCTTCTGCTGGAGACCGGACTGGTTCTGGCCGGTCTGGCGCTGGGCGCCTCGGCCTGGAAGCTGAACTCGGCGCTGGAGCAACCTCTAAACCTGAGCCAAGAACAATTGCTCGACGTGCCGGCCGGCTCGACTCCGGGTGGTACCTTCAATCGCCTGCAAGCCAATGGTCTTCTCAAGGATGCGTTCTGGCTGCGTCTGTACTGGCGCTTCAATCTGGAAGGGGTGCCCCTGCACAGCGGCGAATATCGCATGACCCCGGGGATGACCGCACAAGGCCTGATCGGTGTCTGGCAGCGCGGCGAAGTGGTGCAGTACAGCCTGACGCTGGTGGAGGGCTGGACCTTCCGCCAGGTGCGCGCCGCGCTGGCCCGGCACGACAAGCTGGAGCAGACCCTGGAAGGCTTGAGCGACAGCGAAGTCATGGAAAAACTCGGCCATGCCGGGGTTTTCCCCGAAGGCCGATTCTTTCCCGATACCTACCGTTTCGTGCGTGGGATGAGCGATGCCGAGCTGCTGGAAAAAGCCTACGCCCGCCTGGACGAGGTGCTGGCCAAGGAATGGAACAAGCGCGCGCCCGATGCGCCTTATACCGAGCCTTATCAGGCGCTGATCATGGCCTCGCTGGTGGAGAAGGAAACCGGCGTGCCCCAGGAGCGCGGGCAGATTGCCGGGGTGTTCGTGCGCCGGATGCAGGTCGGCATGTTGCTGCAGACCGATCCGACCGTGATCTATGGCCTGGGCGAGCGTTACAACGGTAAGTTGACCCGGGCGTTGCTGAAGGAAGCGACGCCTTACAACACCTATGTGATCAGCGGTCTGCCACCGACCCCGATCGCCATGGTCGGTCGCGAGGCGATCCATGCCGCGCTCAACCCGGTGCCCGGCAGCAGTCTGTATTTCGTGGCGCGTGGCGATGGCAGCCATGTGTTCTCCGACGACCTGGATGCGCACAACAATGCCGTGCGCGAGTTCCAGCTCAAGCGCCGCGCCGATTATCGTTCCAGCCCGCCACCAGCGGGCAGCCCGGCCGCTGCCGAGGTGCCGGAATCCGCTCCGGCGGCAGCGTCCGATACAGCACCGGAAGAACCCGCCCAGGCCAGCCCGGAGGTGCCGCCACAGGTGCTCCGGGCCCCGGTTCAAGGGGCTGCTGAGCCCGAGCCGAAAAGCCCGCAATGACTTTGATTAAGGACCGCCCGTGACTGGCTTGTTTATTACCCTGGAAGGCCCGGAAGGCGCCGGCAAAAGCACCAACCGCGAATACCTGGCCGAGCGCCTGCGCGCCGCTGGTATCGAGGTGCTGCTGACCCGCGAGCCGGGCGGTACGCCCCTGGCGGAGCGGATCCGCGAAGTACTGCTGACCCCGGGTGACGAGATCATGAATCCCGACACCGAGCTGTTGCTGGTGTTCGCCGCTCGCGCCCAGCATCTGGCCGAGGTGATTCGCCCGGCGCTGGCCCGTGGCGCGGTGGTGTTGTGCGACCGCTTTACCGATTCCACCTATGCCTATCAGGGCGGTGGTCGTGGGTTGTCCCTGGAACGCATCGCTACCCTGGAACAGTTCGTCCAGGGCGAGCTGCGGCCCAACCTGACCCTGGTGTTCGACCTGCCGGTGGAAGTGGGGCTGGCGCGCGCCAGCGCCCGCGGGCGCCTGGACCGTTTCGAGCAGGAAGGGCGCGTATTCTTCGAGGCAGTACGCCAGGCGTACCTGAAGCGTGCAGAAGCCGATCCGATGCGTTACCTGCTGGTGGACGCCGCGCAGCCGCTGCCGCAGGTCCAGCAGGCGCTGGATGCCTTGTTGCCGAAGTTGCTGGAGCTGCACCGTGGCTGAGGCCTTTCCTTGGCAGGACGCGCTCTGGCAGCAACTGGCGGGCCGCCCGCAACATGCCCATGCCTATCTGCTTCACGGGCCGGCGGGTATCGGCAAGCGCGCGCTGGCCGAGCGCCTGATGGCGCGTTTGTTGTGCCAGCAACCGGCGGGGCTGGACGCCTGCGGGCAGTGCAAATCGTGCCTGTTGCTGCAGGCCGGCAGTCACCCGGACAACTATGTGCTGGAACCGGAAGAGGCGGACAAGGCGATCAAGGTCGACCAGGTGCGCGAACTGGTCAGCTTCGTGGTGCAGACTGCGCAACTGGGCGGGCGCAAGGTGGTGCTGATCGAACCAGTGGAGTCGATGAACATCAACGCCTCCAACGCGCTGCTGAAAAGCCTTGAAGAGCCGTCCGGCGATACGGTGCTGCTGCTGGTCAGCCATCAGCCGAGCCGCTTGTTGCCGACCATCAAGAGCCGCTGCGTGCAGCAGGCCTGCCCGTTGCCCAGCGAGGCCATGAGCCTGCAATGGCTGAGCAAGGCCCTGCCGGACTGCCCGGAAGAAGAGCGGGTCGAGTTGCTGACCCTGGCGGCCGGTTCGCCCCTGGCGGCAGTCAGCCTGCAGACCCAGGGCGCGCGCGAGCAGCGAGCGCAGGTGGTCGACGGGGTGAAGAAGCTGCTCAAGCAGCAGCAATCGCCGACCCAACTGGCCGAGGGTTGGAATGCGATACCCTTGCTCCTGCTGTTCGACTGGTTCTGTGATTGGTCGAACCTGATTCTGCGTTATCAGCTGACGCAGGACGAGGAGGGGCTGGGGTTGGCCGATATGCGCAAAGTGGTGCAGTACCTGGCGCAGAAGTCTTCCCAGGCCAAGGTCCTGGAGATCCAGGACTGGATCCTTGCGCAGCGCCAGAAGGTGCTGAACAAGGCCAACCTCAATCGGGTGCTGCTGCTCGAAGCCTTGCTGGTGCAGTGGGCCGCACTGCCGGGTCGCAGCTGACGGCAACGTGGACCCAAACCGAATCGCCGGCCGCTCCCCGGGCCGGCCTGTTCATTGACCGAATGTGGTTGTTGCTTCTTATGCTCGTAGATTCCCATTGTCACCTCGACCGCCTTGATCTCGCCGCCCACGACGGCTCCCTGGATGCCGCCCTGGAAGCGGCGCGTCAGCGCGGGGTCGGGCACTTCCTGTGCATCGGCGTCAGCGCCGACAACGCCGCCGACGTCAAAGCCCTGGCCGAGCGCTATGACGACGTCGACTGTTCGGTTGGCGTCCATCCCCTGGATGTCCAGCCCGGCAGCGCGCCAGCCCTGGACTGGCTGCTGCAGGAGCTGAATCACCCGCGGGTGGTGGCCATTGGCGAAACCGGCCTGGACTACCACTACGAGCCGGAAGCGGCGGAGCTGCAGCAGGAGTCCTTCCGCCTGCACCTGCAAGCCGCCCAGCAGACCGGCAAGCCGGTGATCGTCCATACCCGTGGCGCGCGCGCCGATACCCTGGCCTTGCTGCGTGAAGCGGCGTTGCCGCAAGCCGGGGTCCTGCATTGCTTCACCGAAGACTGGGACATGGCCAAGGCTGCGCTGGATTTGGGCTTCTATATTTCCCTGTCCGGGATTGTCACGTTCCGCAATGCCGACGCATTGCGGGACGTGGCGCGCCAGGTGCCGGCCGACCGTTTGCTGGTGGAAACCGATTCGCCGTACCTGGCGCCGATTCCGTATCGCGGCAAACCCAACCTGCCGCAGTACGTGCGTGAAGTCGCCGAGTTCCTGGCCATGCTGCGGGGCGAGCCCTACGAGCGTTTTGCCGAGCAGACCACCGAGAACTTCAAGCGGCTGTTTCCGCTGGCGCACGTCAAGGGCTGAATCGCGGGCAAAAAAAACCCGGGTTCTGGGGGGTGAATCCGGGTTAAGACCATTAGGAGTAAAACAAAGGCACGCCATCCCTTGGTACCTTCATCGGCGCTTCACTTGGGGGAGATGTCACGCCGACAGTTCAAGTATTGATCACTATTGCGTTCAGTCCAGTTGGCCTTGCTCGTTTTTTAAACAATTTTGGAATACGGGCGCTTCGCTTGAGTTCTCATTGCCGGGCTATGTCCGCCACGATGGCGATAGTTTCGTCGATCACGCTTTTTTCTGTATAGAAATGCGGTGAAAATCGAACGCCAGGGCCGCGGGGGATGCACACCACCTGTTGCAGGCGCAGGGCTTCATAAACCGCCTGATTATCGATGCCATCGATACTGAAGGAAAAAATGCCGCCACGTCGGGCCGGGTTGAGCGGGGTGTGCAGACGCACACCGGGGATGGCGCTCAAACCTTCCTGAAGCCACTGGACCCGTTCGGCGATCAGCGTCGCCACTTGCTCCATGCCCACTTCTTCCAACAACGACAGGCTCGCTTCCAGGGCCATGGCGCCGAGCGTATTCGGGCTGCCACATTCGAAGCGTCGCGCGCTCTTGGCCGGTTCCCATTCGTCGCGGCTGTAATTGCCCATGTGCTCCAGCATGTGCCAGCCGAACTCATGGAGCTTGAGCTGCGTGCGCAGCTCGCTGCGGCAATAGAACGCGCCAAGGCCTTCGGGGCCGAGCATCCATTTGTGCCCGTCGGCCATGGCGAAGTCGCATTGATAGGCCTGGACATCGAAGGGCTGGGCCCCCAGTTGCTGGATGGCATCGATGCAGAACAGCACGTTCTGTTGCTTGCAGTCGGCGCCCAGGCGTTGCAGGTCCAGGCGCAGGCCGCTGGCAAACTGCACGGCGCTGATCGCCATCAACCGGGTACGTGGCCCACAGGCCGCCAGTAGCGCGCCTTCCGGGTCGTCGCCCTTGAGGCTGACCTGGAGTACTTCCACGCCCTGGGTGGCCAGGGCTTCCCAGACGATACGGTTGGAGGGGAATTCTTCATCGCTGATGACGATCTGGTCGCCTTTTTCCCAGGTCAGGCCAAAGGCGACGAATGACAGCGCTTCCGAAGTATTTTTGACCAGTGCGATGTCATCCGTTGACGGTGCATTTAGCAGGCGCATCAGGCGTTCGCGCAGGCGTTGTTCGAGGGCCATCCAGTCCGGATAGTCCCGCGCGCCCAGCAAAACGTTCTCTTTGGCGAAGCGCGCCACGGCTTCGGCGGCCCGATTCGGCCAGGGGGCGACGGCCGCATGATTCAAATAACGCAGGCCCGGGGCCTGTACAAATTCATCAAGAAACATAGTCATGGTCGGATGATCCGTGCATTTTGGCGCAATTTAGGCATAATACGCGGCTTCGATTTTGACCCCGACAGACCTTTTCTTATGCAGAAAGAACCTCGTAAGGTCCGTGAGTTTCGTCGCCGCGAGCAAGAAATTCTCGATACCGCGCTCAAGCTGTTCCTCGAACAAGGTGAAGACAGCGTCACCGTCGAGATGATCGCTGATGCCGTTGGTATCGGCAAAGGGACCATCTACAAGCACTTCAAGTCCAAGGCGGAGATCTATCTGCGCCTGATGCTCGATTACGAGCGCGACCTGAACGAGCTGCTGCACTCTGCCGATGTCGACAAGGACAAGGAAGCCCTGTCCCGGGCCTACTTCGAATTCCGCATGCGCGATCCGCAGCGTTACCGGCTGTTCGATCGCCTGGAAGAGAAGGTGGTCAAGGGCAACCAGGTGCCGGAAATGGTCGAGGAGCTGCACAAGATCCGTGCATCCAACTTCGAACGCCTGACCTCGTTGATCAAGGGCCGCATCAGCGAAGGCAAGCTCGAGGACGTGCCGCCTTACTTCCACTACTGCGCATCCTGGGCGCTGGTGCATGGCGCCGTGGCGCTGTACCACTCGCCGTTCTGGAGCAATGTGCTGGAAGACCAGGAAGGCTTCTTCCAGTTCCTGATGGACATCGGCGTGCGCATGGGCAACAAGCGCAAGCGCGATCCCGACACCTCCGGCAGCTGATTCATTCAGTGGCCTGATGGCGTCATGATTTCTCTATATGGCGCCGTCTCCCGGGAATATACTCAGGCATGGGACTTGCCAAAAACTGATTTATGAGTCAGGTTTTGGCGGTTCACTCTTCCTTCGCCGGAGTCCTCCATGATCGTTGACCGTCAAGGCAGGCGTTTTCGCAACCTGCGTATCAGTCTGACGTCTGCCTGCAACTACGCCTGTACCTACTGTGTGCCCAATGGCAAGCGGCTGGTGGCTGCCCAGGACGAGTTGTCGGCCGAGGCCATGGCGCGCGGCGTGGCCTACCTGATCGAGGCGGCGGGCATCGAGCGCCTGCGCATCACCGGTGGCGAACCCCTGGTCAGTCCGAAACTGGAAGCCTTCATGGGCGCGGTAGGGCAGATGGGCCTGGAAGACATCAGCCTGACCACCAATGGCCAACTATTGGCGCGCAAGCTGCCGCTGCTGGTGGATGCCGGCATCCGGCGCATCAACGTTTCCCTCGACACCCTGGATGCCTCGGCTTTCCGCAGCATCGCCCGTGGCGGCGACCTGGCGACGGTGCTCGATGGCATGGAGCAGGCTCGGGCGGCGGGCCTGAAGATCAAGGTCAATATGGTGCCGTTGCGCGGGCAGAACCTGGATCAAGTGATGCCGTTGCTCGACTACTGCCTGGAGCGGGGCTACGAGTTGCGCTTTATCGAGCTGATGCGCATGGGCCACCTGGCCAGCGATTCCAATGCGTTCCTGCAGCAGTTCGTCAGCCTGCAACAGCTGTTGAGTCTGATTGGCGAGCGCTACGAATACCTGCAGGCGGATGCGCCGGTGGACGCCACTGCCGTGCGTTATGAAATCCCGGGGTTGGGCCACTTCGGCGTGATCGCCAACGAAAGCGTGCCGTTCTGCCGGACCTGCTCGCGTCTGCGGCTGTCGTCCACCGGTTGGCTGCACGGTTGCCTGTCGTCGAGCAATCGGCATTACGTTGGCGATTTGCTGGACAAGCCGCGCCATCAAGCCTTGCCGGCCTTGCAGCGCCTGCTGGTCAAGGCCCTGGGCGACAAGCAGGATGTGGCATTCTCCGGCGGCGCGACCGTGATGAAAATCATCGGTGGCTAAGCCTCCCGCTCGCTGATTCCCATCCTCTGTAGCCGTCCGTTCAATTGCATCCGACAGGTTTACCAGCGCTCTGGACGAGCTGGCGCGGAAGCTGCATCTCGTGGCCATTCGCCGGTTTTCCGTCACCGGCTTCTGGAGGGAAGGATGCGTAGCCTGGTTTTGCTGCTGGCTTTTTTGGGGCTCGGCGGCTGCATGAATGTCAGCGATATGGGCGAGGGCGTCCGCTATCACATGGGGGATGCGGGGTTCCTCGATCACAGTAATACCCAGCGCTCCAATTCGTTCCGCGTTCAGCCGGACTCGTTCATTTTCATTGCCCAGGGGGCCTTCGCGCCGCCGGGCGGTGCCTACCCGCGGCCTAACGTGGTGGCCGAGGAAGCCTTCAAGGGCTTTATCGAATACTTCCCGATGGTCCGCCGCGCCCGCGCTCCGGAAGGCCTGGACCAGGCCATGGCCGAGGCCCGCGAGCTGGGTGCGCATTACCTGCTGTACACCCGATTCGCCAAGGCCGACGACCGCATCGGCAACTCGGATGAATGGTCCGACCAGGAAGCCGTGGATCGCCTGGGGATCGACAGTGGGGTGATTCAGATCATGCTGATCGAGACCAGCACCCAGTATCTGATCGACACCGCGCGGATTCGCAGTCGCGGCGGTTTACTGACGTTCCACGACAACAAGCCGGAAGACCTGATCGGTCCGCCGCTCGAGCAATACGCCCGCAGCCTGTTAGGCTTGAGCGACTGAACCAGGCACGAGGAGAGCAGCATGAGTGGTCCGGGCAAAGCCAGCGATCTGTTGGCGCAGATCCCCAAGACCGAGAAGGGCTTGCCGCCGGTGCACCTGTGGAACCCCGACTTCTGTGGCGATATCGACATGCGTATCGCCCGCGACGGCACCTGGTACTACCTGGGGACTCCCATTGGCCGCAAGCCGATGGTCAAGCTGTTCTCCACCATCATTCGCCGCGACGGCGACGACTACTTCCTGATCACTCCGGTGGAAAAGGTCGGCATCAAGGTCGATGACGCGCCCTTTGTCGCCGTCACCCTGGAGGTCGAAGGCACGGGCGAGGCGCAGGTCCTGCGTTTTACCAGCAACGTCGACGAGCAGTTCGCCGCCGGCACCGAGCATCCGCTGCGGGTGGTGATCGATCCTCGGACCGAGGAACCGGCGCCTTACGTGCTGGTGCGCAGCAACCTGGAAGCGCTGGTGCACCGCAACGTGTTCTACCAACTGGTGGAGCTGGCGGTGAGCCGCCCGATAGAGGGGCAGAACTGGCTGGGCGTCTGGAGTGGCGGGGTGTTCTTCCCCATCGGCCTGGAGCCGTGAAGTCGGAAACGTTTTGTTGAACGAATAAATATCTTGCGACGAAGATCCCGTTTCATGTATCAATTTGTACATGATTAAACATGTCCGATTTGACAAGAAAAAACGCGTGGTCGACGAGTTGATCCGGCGCATCGAAAGCGGCCTCATGGAGGACGGTTTCCTGTTGCCGGGCGAGCACCAGTTGGCCGAGGAATTCTCGGTGAGTCGTGGCACCTTGCGTGAGGCCCTGGCCGAACTCAAGCGCCGCAACTACATCGCCACCCAGAGCGGGGTCGGCTCCATCGTCACCTATGACGGTGTGGTGCTGGACCAGCAAAGCGGTTGGGCCCAGGCCCTGGCGGACACCGGTGCGCTGATCAACACCGAAGTGCTGCGCCTGGAGGCGGTGCAGCGTCCTGACCTGCTCAGCCGTTTCGGCACCGACCAATTCATAGCCCTGGACCGGCGTCGGCGTTCTACCGACGGCACCGTGGTTTCCCTTGAACGTTCCCTGATGCCCGCGACCGGAGGCCTGGAAAGCCTGCCGCGCGTAGGGCTGATCGATGATTCCCTGACCATTACCCTGGCCGCCTATGGCTATATCGGCGAACGCGGCGATCAATGGATCGGCGCCGAGCCACTGAACGAAGAGCAGGCACAACTGCTGGGGCGCCCGGCCGGCACTGTGTTCCTCAAGGCCCTGCGGACCACCTATGACCGTCGCGGACGTTTCATGGAGCAGGTGGAAAGTTTCCTCGACCCGGTGCACTTTCGCTTGCACCTGCAATTCGGAGCGCAGAAATGATCCCCCTGGATCGCGCTCTGGGCGCCTTTTACGGGTTGGCCCTGGGCGATGCCCTGGGCATGCCGACCCAATCCCTCAGCCGGCAGCAGATCAAGCAGCGCTTCGGCGCTATCCGCGGCCTGGAAGACGCCGGCCCCGATCAGCCGATCGCCGCCAACATGCCCAAGGGGTCGATCACCGATGACACCGAACAGGCGATCCTGGTCGGCGATCTGCTGGTGGCGGGCAAGGGCCGGATCGAACCGGCGGCGCTGGCCCACAGTTTGATCGAGTGGGAAGCGGCGATGCAGGCCAAGGGTTCCCAGGACCTTCTGGGTCCTTCGACCAAGCGCGCCATCGAGATGATCCTCGCCGGGCATACCGCCGAAGAAGCCGGACGTTACGGCACCACCAACGGTGCGGCGATGCGCATCACTCCGGTGGGCATCATGGCGAATGTCGAGGATGCCCAGGCGTTTATCCGTACCGTGGTCGAGGCCTGCCAGGTCACCCACAACACCACGCTGGGCATTTCCAGCGCGGCGGCGGTGGCGGCGGTGGTTTCCGCAGGCATCAATGGCGTTCCGCTGGGAGATGCCTTGCAGGTCGGCATACAGATCGCCCAAGAGGCCGAGCGGCATGGGCACTGGGTGGCTGGCGGCCGTATCGCTACCCGGATCAGTTGGGCGCGCACCCTCAGCGTCGAAAGCGACAAGGCGCTGCTGGCCGACCTGCTGTACGACGTGATTGGCACCTCCGTCGCCTCCCAGGAGTCGGTGGTGGTGTCCTTCGCCCTGGCCCATCAGGTAGCCATCGGCGAGTTGCAGGCATTCGAGGCGCTGTGCATGGCCGCGAGCCTGGGTGGCGACACCGACACCATTGCTGCCATCCTCGGCGCGATGCTCGGCGCTTGCCAGGGGATGGGCTGCTGGCCGGCCGCCCTGATCGAACAGATCAAGCAGGTCAACGACCTGGATCTCGAGCCGCTGGTACAGGGGCTGCTGGCCCTGCGTTAAGGCGACCGGCTGCATGGCCCAGGCTCCGCCATGGGCCTGTCGCTGAACCTTTTTTGCCATGGATAGCAGGAACACGGCACGGAATGCCGGGATGTCTGGTCGACTTCCGAAATTGCCGACAATCACAAAATAAGGGCAACAGGAGTGTTTTCATGAGTGCATCGAACACCGGGCAAAGCGCCGGGCAACTGGAAACCCGGGGCATCGAACCGGTGCCGGAAGGCGAGTGCAATGGCCATCCGCTGCAACTGTTCTGGGTCTGGTTCGCCGCCAACATCAGTATTCTCGGCTTGCCGCTGGGGGCGACCCTGGTGGCCTTTCGCGGGTTGTCGATCTGGCAGGCGATCATTGTCGCCATTCTCGGCGCCGCCGGTTCGTTCGCCGTGGTGGGGATCATCTCCATCGCCGGGCGTCGCGGGCGGGCGCCGAGCCTGACGCTGTCGCGGGCGATCTTCGGCGTGCGCGGCAATATCGGTCCGACCCTGGTGTCGCTGATGTCGCGCGTGGGCTGGGAAACCGTCAACACCACCACCGCCGCCTTCGTCCTGCTGTCACTGTGTTCGATCCTGTTCGGTTCGCCGGTGGAGGCCAAGAGCGCGCCGGCGCTGACCCTGGTGTTCATCGGTATCTTCGTGCTGCTGACCCTGGCGGTTTCCGGCCTCGGTCACGCGACCCTGCTGGTGATCCAGAAGTGGGCCACCTATGTGTTCGGCGCGCTGAACCTGCTGGTGGGCGGTTTCCTCTGCGCCACCGTCGACTGGAGCGCGGTGTTCAACGCTACCCCGGCGCCGCTGAGCGCGATGATCATCGGCGTCGGCACCATGGCCGCCGGCACCGGTATCGGCTGGGCCAATACCGGCGCCGACATGTCCCGTTATCAGCATCGCAGCGTCAGCGCCGCGCGCCTGGTGGCGTCGGCGGCCTTCGGCGCCGGCATTCCGCTGGTGCTGCTGATTACCCTGGGCGGCCTGCTGTCGGTGGGCAACGACGACCTGGCCGCGGCCACCGACCCGATCGTGGCGATCCGCGATATGCTGCCGACCTGGATGGCGGTGCCGTACCTGATCACGGCGTTCGGCGGCCTGCTGCTGTCGAACAACCTGTCGGTGTATTCGGCCGGCCTGACTACCCTGACCCTGGGGCTCAAGGTCAAGCGGGTGTACGCGGTGGTGGTGGACATCGTGGCGATCTTCGCCGGCTCCATCTACTTCATGCTGATCGCCGAGAGCTTCTACGGGCCGTTCATTACCTTCATTTCGTTGTTGGCGGTACCTATCACCGCCTGGGTCGGGATCTTCATCGTCGACCTGATCCATCGTCAGTACTACAGCGCCAAGGACTTGCTGGACGTCAGCCCGAGCAGCGCCTACTGGTACCGCGGCGGCGTCGAGTGGCGGGCTTTCGGCGCCTGGGCCCTGGCCATCGTGCTGGGGTTCAGCTTCACCACCATCGGCACCACCGCCGACAACGTCTGGTTCGCCGGGCCGCTGGCCGATTCCTGGCTGGGTCATAACGGCCTGGGCTGGATCGTCACCTTCCTCCTGGCCGGTGGGGTGTATGCCGTGCTGGGCGGGGCTCGGGACCGCCGTGCCGCCTTTGTCGAGAATGCCAATGCCTAGAATGCTGCACACCGGCCAGGTAATGGTCGACCTGGTGATGTCCGTGGACCGCCTGCCCAGTTCGGGCGGTGACGTGCTGGCGCAGTCCGCCAGCTTCGAGGCCGGCGGCGGTTTCAATGTGATGGCCGCCGCGCAGCGTAACGGCTTGGCAGTGCTGTACCTGGGACGCCACGGCAACGGCCGCTTCGGCGACCTGGCGCGGGAGGCGATGCACGCCGAGGGCATCCAGATCGGCCTGCCTGCCAGCCGCGCCGAGGACACCGGCCTGTGCGTGGCGCTGACCGAAGCCACGGCCGAGCGCAGCTTCATTTCCTACATCGGCGCCGAGGGCCAGCTTTCCATGGAGGATCTGGCCAGCGTGGCGGTGCGGCCTGACGACTCTGTCTATGTCAGCGGCTACAGCCTGCTGCATGCCGGCAAGGCCCAGGCGCTGCTGGACTGGCTGCTGGCCTTGCCCCGGGCGATCCAGGTGGTGTTCGACCCGGGCCCGCTGGTGGATTCGCCGGATTCCACGGCGATGCGCGCGCTGCTGCCGCGCATCGATATCTGGACCAGCAACAGCGTCGAGGCCCTGCGCTTCACGGGCGCGTCGGACATCGCCGAAGCCCTGCTGCGCCTGCATGAGATGCTGGCGGGAGAGGTCTTGCTGGTGGTCAGGGACGGGCCCCAGGGCTGCTGGGTCAGCCAGCATCGCCACCATGAACATGTGCCGGGCTTCAAGGTCCAGGCGGTGGACAGCAACGGTGCCGGCGATGCCCATGCCGGTGTTTTTGTCGCTGCCCTGGCCCAGGGGCTGGCGCCGGTTCAAGCGGCGCGCCGGGCCAACGCCGCCGCAGCTCTGGCGGTGACCCGCTGGGGGCCGGCCACCGCGCCGGGCACGGCGCAGGTGGATGAGCTGCTCAACGGGCGCGGCGCCTGAAAGAGGGAGGATCGTGAGCAAACTCGCGTCTGTAGGAGCGAGCTTGCCCGCGATAGCGGTCTACCCGCCAATACGCAGCGACGGCTTCAGGCGTTCTGCAGGACCTTGTCGCGGTTCAGCCCGCGCCAGAGCAGGCGCCCGACACTGATCAGCCAGTTCAGCGCTGCCACCGCCAGGACCGTGAGCAACAGGCTCGACATACCCTGTTCGACGATGATCCGCCCGGCCAGCAGCGGGAAGCCGAAGACCCCGATAAAGTAGGCCAGGCTGAACAGCAGCAGGGCTTGCGGGGTGCTGCCGGGCGGCGCTTCGTTGGCCGCCAGGCCGTTGATCACCGAGTAGGTCAGGCCGTAGCCGACGCCCAGCAGCACGGCGGCCAGCAGGTAACTCGCCGCGTCGTCGACCATGAAGCGGAACATCAGGATCGACACCAGCATCAGCCCCGAGAGCAGGCAAGCCGCGCGGTAGGCGTCGCGCTTGACCACGAAGCCGGCGACCAGTAGGCGACTGCCGATGGCGGCCGCCATGAACCCGAGAAAGAACAGTGAATAGTCCAGCGAGCGGGAGGCCGCGTAGCTGGTCTGGAAACTCGACAGGCCGCCGAAGACGCAACCGCCGAGGCCGACCATCAGGATCGGGAACAGCGCCTTCGACGACAGTACCCGGACACTGCTGGCCCAACTGATTTTCGCCGCGCCGCCGCCCAGGTGGCTGGGGTGTTTCTTCAGCGTTGTGCCCAGGCGCCAGAAGATCAGCACACCGATCAGGCCGGCGGCCGCCGCGAGTACAAAGGCCGCGGTCAGCGGATAGCCCAGGGCACTGGCCAGCCGTCCCAACAGCGGGCCGGAGCCGATGCCGCTCATCATGCTGCCCGAAAGCAGGGCGAAGAACCTGGCTCGTTGCGCCGGCGCGACCATCATCGCCACGATGATCGGCCCCAGGGTGTAGAACACCCCCCAGCCCAGGCCCAGGGTCAGGCCGAAAAACAGCAACCCATCGCCGTAGCCCGGGGTCAGGGCAAAGCCCAGGCTGGCGACCACCAGCAGGCAGCCGAACAGGGCGATCGAGCGGGCGGCGCCCAGCAGGTCCGAAAGGTGCCCGGAGAAGATCACCGCGACAAAGGTGCTGAGCATGGCCACCGAAATCACGCTGCCGGCATCGTGCTCGTCACCGCCGCGCGAGCCGATCAGCAGCGAGAGCAGGAAGGTCGAACCGTAGGACAGCGACAGCAGATAGCTGGCCAGGCAGAACAGCCCGAACAGCCGGGTTGGAACCGTGGGGGGCAGGGTACTGCTCGGGGACATGGATGGGCCTCATGTCGGGTGCGATGGATGAGGCGCTTTTCTAGCATGGGCGCAGGATGCGTTGGTTGTGATCTTGCACGT
>NZ_JBNNVU010000111.1:0-16206 GCF_050280705.1 Pseudomonas sp. NPDC089530
AGCAGTGGCGGTAGATCATGCCCTCGCCGACGGAGTCCAGCAGTTGCTTGAGGTTGCCGGCCACGCCCACGTGCTGCTGCGGGCTGCGCAGGTTGCACGGGTCCTTGAAGGTCAGCCAAGGGTGGCCGGTTTCGAACAGCATCGACAGCATCTTGCGCCACAGGTCTTTGGCCTGGATGGTCTTGAACACCTTGATCTTGTTGTACTCGGTCAGGGCTTCGTAGTACTCGTAGCGCTCTTCGAAGGCCTTGCCGGTCAGGTCGTGCAGATCAGGCACTTCGGACGGCGAGAACAGGGTCCACTTGCCGTCGTCGAAGACACGCTTCATGAACAGGTCGGGGATCCAGTTGGCGGTGTTCATGTCGTGGGTACGACGACGGTCGTCACCGGTGTTCTTGCGCAGCTCGATGAATTCTTCGATGTCCAGGTGCCAGGTTTCCAGGTAGGCGCAGACAGCGCCTTTGCGCTTGCCGCCCTGGTTAACGGCGACGGCGGTGTCGTTGACCACTTTCAGGAAAGGTACGACGCCCTGGGATTTGCCGTTGGTGCCCTTGATGTACGAGCCCAGCGCACGGACCGGAGTCCAGTCGTTGCCCAGGCCGCCGGCGAATTTCGACAGCATGGCGTTGTCGTGGATGGCGCCGTAGATGCCCGACAGGTCGTCCGGCACGGTGGTCAGGTAGCAGCTCGACAGCTGTGGACGCAGAGTACCGGCGTTGAACAGGGTCGGGGTCGAAGCCATGTAGTCGAAGGACGACAGCAGGTTGTAGAACTCGATGGCACGGTCTTCTTTCTGCTTCTCTTCGATCGCCAGGCCCATGGCCACGCGCATGAAGAAGATCTGTGGCAGTTCGAAGCGCACGCCGTCCTTGTGGATGAAGTAACGGTCGTACAGGGTCTGCAGGCCCAGGTAGGTGAACTGCTGGTCGCGTTCGTGGTTGATCGCCTTGCCGAGTTTTTCCAGGTCGAAGTCGGCCAGCACCGGGTTCAGCAGTTCGAACTCGATACCTTTGGCGACGTAGGCCGGCAGAGCCTTGGCGTACAGGTCGACCATCTCGTGGTGGGTGGCGCTCTCGGCCACTTCCAGGAAGCTCAGGCCTTCGGCGCGCAGGGTGTCCATCAGCAGGCGGGCGGTCACGAACGAGTAGTTCGGCTCACGCTCGACCAGGGTTCGCGCGGTCATCACCAGGGCGGTGTTGACGTCTTTGAGCGCCACGCCGTCGTAGAGGTTCTTCAGGGTTTCGCGCTGGATCAGGTCGCCGTCGACTTCTTCCAGGCCTTCGCAGGCTTCGCTGATGATGGTGCTCATGCGGCCCATGTCCAGGGGCGCGAAGCTGCCGTCGGCGCGGGTGATGCGGATCGACGGGTGGGCCTGCACCGGCTGCTCGCTCGGGCTGCGGGTGGCCCGTTCTTTCGCGCGCGAGTCACGGTAGATCACGTAGTCGCGGGCAACTTTCTGCTCGCCGGCACGCATCAGGGCCAGTTCGACCTGGTCCTGGATCTCTTCGATGTGGATGGTGCCGCCCGAAGGCATGCGACGCTTGAAGGTGGCGGTGACCTGTTCGGTCAGGCGGGCCACGGTGTCGTGGATTCGCGACGAAGCGGCTGCGGTGCCGCCTTCAACTGCGAGAAACGCTTTGGTGATGGCGACGGTGATTTTGTCATCGGTGTAAGGAACGACAGTGCCGTTACGCTTGATCACGCGCAGTTGGCCAGGCGCGGTGGCAGACAGATCCAGATTGGAATCGGCAGCCTGCGGCGCGTTGGCCTGCGGGTTCTCGCGAGTTGTGTCGGTTTGCATGGGTGTCTCCACGTTCTCTATGTTTGTTTGGGCACCCTTGGGGTGCCCACCGTTCCGTCCTGAAGCACTACAACCGGCGCACGCCGGGCATAACGACTTCGGGACAGTTCAGGAAGGGGGCTATTGGCGCCGCTTCCATGCCGAAGTCACAGGTAGCGAAGCCTGGGGCTCGTTACCGTATTCCTGGTGGGTGACAGTCTGTGCTGCAACACCCGTACCGTTTTCCTTGCCGTGGGCTGGAAAACTTCAGCCATCCGCTCGCGCGGTTTGGCTGTTGAAAATCCGATTGGTTCCACCAAACGAGTGCAAGAAAAGCACTTGAGTTTCTTGTCTGAATTGTGTTTGGTTTTTGGCGTGAAACCCTAGATATAGGGTTTTTTGGCAGCCGAGCTACAAGATAATGCGTTTTTGGGGGTGATTGCAATGTACAGGCTGTGGATAAGGTTGTGCGTAAATTGTGTATGAAGCGGGTAAAACTCATGCAGGCCGCAGCAGGGCTGGATCCTACCGTTTGTCACTGTTTTTTACCCTGCCAAACGGCCCGGCGCGGATTTTTGCGGGCGCGAACCCTATCACAAAAAAACGCCTTTACCGAGCGCATTTACCTCCTTGTGTCCACGGCCTTGGCCATTGCTACAATCGGGCCTTCCGTACGCTGTTTTATCCCTCCCACATTACAAAAAGACGGGCCGGTATTTTCTGAGCCCGTACCTGGCAAGCAGAGGTCACCGTGGAGCAAGAAGCGTGGCAGATATTGATTGTCGAGGACGATCAGCGACTGGCCGAGTTGACCTGTGAATACCTGGAGAGCAACGGCCTGCGAGTCGCCATCGAAGGCGATGGCGCCCTGGCCGCGGCGCGGATCATCGCCGAGCAGCCCGACCTGGTGATCCTCGACTTGATGCTGCCCGGCGCGGATGGCCTGAGCATTTGTCGCAAGGTCCGCGATCGCTATGAAGGACCGATCCTGATGCTGACCGCGCGGACCGACGACATGGACCAGGTGCTGGGGCTGGACACCGGGGCCGACGATTATGTGTGCAAGCCGGTTCGTCCGCGGCTGTTGCTGGCCCGGATCCAGGCGCTGTTGCGGCGCAGCGAACCCGCAGAAAGCACCACGCCAGAGAAGGCCCGGCGCCTGCAGTTCGGCCCGCTGGTGGTGGACAATGCCCTGCGCGAAGCCTGGTTGCACGACGCCGGGATCGAGTTGACCAGCGCCGAGTTCGACCTGCTCTGGCTGCTGGTGGCCAACGCCGGACGCATTCTGTCCCGGGAGGAAATCTTCACCGCCCTGCGCGGCATTGGCTACGACGGCCAGGACCGCTCCATCGATGTGCGCATTTCAAGGATCCGCCCGAAAATCGGCGACGACCCGGAACACCCCCGTCTGATCAAGACCATCCGCAGCAAGGGTTATCTGTTCGTCCCCGAAGCCGCCGCCGACCTGTCGCCGTGAATTCCATCTTCCTGCGCATCTATGGCGGCATGTGCGCCGCCCTGATTCTGGTGGCGCTGCTGGGCGTGCTGGCGCTGCACCTGCTCAACCAGGTGCGCGGCGAGCAGTACCGCGAGCGGCTGGCCCACGGCACCTTTTCGCTGATGGCCGACAACCTGCAACCCATGAGCGAAATCGAGCGGCGCCGGGCGCTGGCGGTGTGGGAGCGGCTGCTGGGCATCCCGTTGACCCTGAAAACCTTCACCCAGACCGGGCTCGACCTCGGGCAGCGCAATCGGGTGCTGCGCGGCCAGGCGCTGGTGGAGCAGACCGGGCCCTACGCGGCGCGGGTCTATCGTCTGGTCAGCGAGCCGGAGCAACTGGTGCTGACTGGCGAGGTGCAGCAGATCAGCGAGCAGCTGGCGCGGGCGACTATCTATCTGCTGGCCGACGAGTTGGTGCGTTTCCCCGTGGCCGAGCAGCCAGAGCGTCTGGCGGCGCTGAAAAAGGACAAGGGTTTCGGCTTCGAGATGCGCCTGGTCACCCAGGACGCGGCCGATATGGACGAAGACCAGCGCCGCCGGGTGGCCGAAGGCGACACCGTCATGGCGCTGGGCAAGGGTGGCGACTCGATCCGGGTGTTCGCGGGGATGGTGGGCACGCCCTGGGTGCTGGAAATCGGCCCGCTGTACCAGATGAACCCTTATCCGCCGCAATGGCTGGTGTTGATCGCGGTGCTGGGCCTGAGCCTGATCGGCCTGATCGTCTATTTATTGGTGCGCCAACTGGAGCGGCGGCTGCGTGGCCTGGAGTCGGCGGCCACGCGCATCGCCAAGGGCAGCCTGGAGACCCGGGTGCCGGCCGGTGGCGCCGACTCGGTGGGGCGCCTGGCGGCGGCGTTCAATGGCATGGCCGAGCACCTGCAGCGTCTGCTGGCGATCCAGCGCGAACTGGTGCGCGCGGTGTCCCACGAACTGCGCACGCCGGTGGCGCGTCTGCGCTTCGGCCTGGAGATGATCGGTTCGGCGACGACGCCCCAGGCCCGGGACAAGTACATGGAAGGCATGGACAACGATATCCAGGACCTCGATCGGTTGGTGGACGAAATGCTCACCTATGCGCGGCTGGAGCAGGGTTCGCCGGCGCTGAACTTCCAGCGCATCGATCTGGATGCCCTGGTCAATCAGGTGATCAGCGAGCTGGCGCCGCTGCGGGCGCAGGTCAGGGTGCAGCGCGGTTCGTGCCTGTCCGCGGCGGATTGCGGTGGAGCCTGGGTCGAGGCCGAACCGCGCTACCTGCATCGGGCGTTGCAGAACCTGGTGAGCAATGCCATGCGCCATGCCGAGTCGCAGGTGCTGGTCAGTTATCAGGTGGGGCAGATGCGTTGCCGGGTCGACGTCGAGGACGATGGTCCGGGTGTTCCGGAAAGTGCCTGGGAGCGGATCTTTACCCCCTTCCTGCGCCTGGACGACAGCCGCACCCGGGCCTCGGGCGGCCATGGCCTGGGCCTGTCGATCGTGCGGCGGATCATTTACTGGCATGGCGGCCGGGCGTTGATCGACAAGAGCAAGACCCTGGGCGGCGCCTGTTTCAGCCTGAGCTGGCCGCGGCATCAGGATAAGTCTTGAGGGCGGAACAGGGCCTTCGAGGGGTATCCGGACTCAAGCCCGGATGCTGACCAGGCTGAGCAATTGCCCGTCCTGCAGGGCGAACTGTGCGTCCAGTTCGCTGCCGTGATGCCACTCGCCGGACAGGTCCGTCAGCAGCCGCAGGCGAACCTGGCCATCGGCTGTCCACTCCAGCACCTCGGCGTGTTCGAAATAGAAGCGTTGCCGGACGATCGGGTACAGCGCCTTGAACAGGCTTTCCTTCACCGAAAAGGTCAGGGTCACCCAGAGCGCCAGTTGCTCTCTCGGGGCGGCGGCCATGCGCTGCAGTTCGGCCGGGGTAAGGATTTCCCCCGCAAGGCGTTCCGCCCGTTCGAGGCTCAGCAGGTTCTCCAGGTCCATGCCCAGCCCGCGCCAATGTTCCTTGCGCGCGACAATCGCCGCGGCACGCCCGGTGCTGTGGGTGATCGAGCCACAGATATGCGCAGGCCAGACCGGCGCCCGATCCTCGCCGATCGGCGGAATGCAGTCGAGGCCGTCCAGGCGTTGCAGGGCGGCCCGGGCGCAGAAACGCCCGGCGAGAAACTCGGCCTGACGCTTGGCCACCGAGCGTTGAATGCTCGCGGGCGGCGCGATGGCGCTGCGCTGGAAGTCATCGCCGGCCAGGCGCGTAGCGTCGAAATGCGTGCCGAGCAGGACCGTGTCCGGCAGGGCATCGGGCAGTGGCCACTGGTCGTCGAGTGGGGTGCAGCAGGTGGGGAGAGCTGGGAGCGGATTCATGTCGGGCATTTTGCCGGGTTGCGGGGGCTGAGGGTAGCCTGGCAAGCGCATGAGCCGCCTCCGGGAGTGGGGGTTTCCGGAGGCGCTCGGTGCGGGGATCAGTCGAACAGCTTCTTGAAGAACGCCTGCATGTCCGCCCATGAGCGTTCATCGGCGGCCTTGTTGTAGCCGATGTCCGGTCCGCCATGTTCGCCGTGGCTCAGGCGGTCGGCATCCGGGTTGCTGAAGCCGTGCTTGGCGCCCTCGAGATTGACGAACCGGTAGTCGGCGCCGGCCTGGTCCATTTCTGTCTTGAAGGCGCTGACGTTATCGGCGGTGACCATGCTGTCGAGGGCGCCGTGTTCGACCAGGATCTTCGCCTTGACGCTGCCCGGGGAAGCGGGTGTGTTGGTGGCCAAGGCACCGTGAAAGCTCACTACGCCCAGCAGCGGCAGGCCCTGGCGCGCCGCGTCCAGTACCACCTTGCCGCCGAAGCAGTAGCCGATCGCGGCCAGCTTGTGCGGGTCGGTCTGTGGTTGTTGTTTCAGCAGGTCGAGCCCGGCCTTGAAGCGCGCACTGGCGGCGGGCCCGTCCTTCAGGGCCGCCTGCATGAAGGCCATGGCGTCTTGCGGGTGCTCGGTGTGCTTGCCGTCGCCGTACATATCGATGGCCAGGGCGCTGTAGCCCAGTGCCGCGAGATCCCGGGCGCGGCGTTTGGCGTAGTCGTTCAGGCCCCACCATTCATGCACCACCACGACCCCGGGGCGCGCCCCTGGCAGGCTGTCGTCATAGGCGTAGTAACCGATGAGGCGGGTGCCGTCAGGGCTCTGGTAGGGGATTTCCTGAGTCTTGATGGCGGCCTGGCTCATCCCGCAGATGGCCAGCAACAAGCAGGCGAAAAGCGTGCGCATGGTTCGTTCTCCTCTGAAAAGACTGCCAATCAGCCTAGTCGATCTGATTCAGCCGAGGTTCAGAGTGTGTTCAGGGGGAGTTCAGGGCGGGGTCGGTAGTCTGGCCCCCGTACCCAAAAACACAGAGCGAATGAGGAAATCCCCATGACCACTTTCAAGAAGATGATGCTGGCCTTCACTGTTCTCGGCGCCAGCGCTGTCGCCCAGGCCGCCGACAGCAACTTCGCCAGCCTTACCTATGGCCAGACCAGCGACAAGGTCAAGAAATCCAGCCTGCTCAACAGCAATCTGAACCACCCGAACGCTGACGGGGTGATCGGCAAGGACAACACCTGGGGCGTGCGCCTGGGTCAACAGAACGACCAGCACCGCTACTACGCCACCTACGACAATGTCTCCGGTTCCCACAATGGCATTAAACTGCGCCAGGAAAACCTGCTGGGCAGCTACGATCTGTTCCTGCCGGTGACCAGCAGCACCAAGCTGTTCGGCGGTGGCACCGCGGGCCTGACCAAGCTGACCCAGGACTCCCCGGGCTACAGTCGCGACAGCGATATCGGTTACGCCGTCGGCGTGCAGGCCGGTGTCCTGCAGCAGGTTTCCCAGAACACCTCGGTCGAACTGGGTTACCGTTACCTGCGCAGCAATGCCAGCACCGAGATGAGCGAGCATGGCGGCGGCAAGCAGGGTTCGCTGAGCCTGACCAGCAGCGCCCAGACCTACCTGTCGGCCAACTACGCTTTCTAAACTACCGTCCTGGTTTTGACCGCGCCGGATCTGCCAACGCAAGATCCGGCGTTGCCATATATAGGAACAGGGCGCGTGATCGCCCTTGGAGATGTCGAATTTTGCCTGGGAGAGCTGTATGAAACTGCTCGTGGTTGAAGACGAGGCGCTGCTGCGCCATCACTTGCAAACCCGCCTCACGGATGCCGGCCATGTGGTCGAGTCCGTGGCCAATGCCGAGGAGGCGCTGTATCAGTCCGAGCAGTTCAACCATGACCTGGCGGTGATCGACCTGGGCCTGCCGGGCATGGGCGGCCTGGACCTGATCCGCCAGCTGCGCGCGAGCGGCAAGGCGTTTCCGATCCTGATCCTGACGGCGCGCGGCAACTGGCAGGACAAGGTCGAAGGGCTGGCCGCCGGGGCCGACGACTATGTGGTCAAGCCTTTTCAGTTCGAGGAACTGGACGCGCGCCTGAATGCCCTGCTGCGTCGCTCCAGCGGTTTCACCCAGTCGACCATCATTGCCGGTCCGCTGCTGCTCGACCTCAATCGCAAGCAGGCCTCGCTCGACGAACAGCCGCTGGCGCTGACCGCCTACGAATACCGGATTCTCGAGTACCTCATGCTCCACCATCAGCAGGTGGTGGCCAAGGACAGGTTGATGGAGCAGTTGTACCCGGACGATGACGAGCGCGATCCGAATGTGATCGAAGTGCTGGTCGGCCGCCTGCGGCGCAAGCTGGAGGGGCCGTCTGGCTTCAAACCCATCGATACCGTGCGTGGCCTGGGCTACCTGTTCAACGAGCGCTGCCGATGATCCGCTCGCTACGCCTGCGCCTGATGCTGGCGGCCACCACGCTGGCGGTGCTGTTCATGCTGGCGTTGTTGCCAGCCATGCAGGGCGCGTTCAGCCTGGCGCTGCAGGACTCTATCGAGCAGCGCCTGGCCTCCGACGTCACCACCCTGATCTCGGCGGCGCGGGTTGAGAACAATCACCTGCAGATGCCGGCGCAACTGCCGGACGAGCGCTTCAACCTGACCGACAGTCGTCTGCTGGGCTACATCTACGACCGCGAGGGGCATCTGGTCTGGCGGTCGAAGGCGACCCAGGAAGAGGACATCAACTACAAGCCACGTTATGACGGACGCGGCAACGAGTTCGCCAGGATCCGCGAAGCCAATGGCCAGGAGTTTTTCGTCTACGACGTCGAGGTCAAGCTGCTGGGCGGCAAGAGCGCGGCGTTCAGTATCGTCGCCCTGCAACCGGTGCGTGAATATCAACAAACCCTTGAAGGGGTGCGGGAAAACCTCTACCTCGGTTTCGGCGCCGCGTTGCTGGTGCTCCTGGCCTTGCTCTGGCTGGGCCTGACCTGGGGCCTGCAGGCCTTGCGCCGGTTGAGCCAGGAACTGGACGAGATCGAAAGCGGTACCCGGGAAAGCCTCAGTGAAGAACATCCGCGGGAGCTGTTGCGCCTGACCGGCTCGTTGAACCGCCTGCTGCACAGCGAACGCGAGCAGCGCAGCCGTTATCGCGACTCCCTGGACGATCTGGCCCACAGCTTGAAAACCCCGCTGGCGGTGCTGCAAGGGGTCAGCGAGGACATGGCCCTGCGTCCCCAGGACCGCGAGCAGGCCTGGGTGCTGCAGACCCAGATCGAACGCATGAGCCAGCAGATCAGCTACCAGTTGCAGCGCGCCAGCCTGCGCAAGAGTGGCCTGGTGCGCCACCAGGTGCGTTTGCGTCCGGTGCTGAAGAGCCTGTGCGACACCCTGGACAAGGTCTATCGCGACAAGCAGGTACGGGTCTCGTTCGACTTGCCCGAGCGTTGCTATGTGCCTATCGAGCACGGCGCCTTGCTTGAGTTGCTAGGCAACCTGCTGGAGAACGCCTACCGCCTGTGCCTGAGCGAGGTACGCATCAGCGTGCGCGAAGACCTGCGTGGCGCGCAGCTATGTGTCGAGGATGACGGTCCGGGGGTGCCGCCGGATCAGCGAGCGCGGATTCTGCAGCGCGGCGAACGCCTGGATCGCCAGCATCCGGGGCAGGGCATCGGCCTGGCGGTGGTCAAGGACATCATTGACAGCTACGGCGCCCAACTGACCCTGGGGGATTCCAGCCTGGGCGGGGCGGCGTTCCGCATTCATTTTCCGGCCATCTGAGGGCGCGCGTTCAAGTTTCCTGGGCGCGGTAGGCCCCCGGGGTCAGGCCGGTCCACTTCTTGAACGCGCGGTGAAAGGCCGAGGGCTCGGAAAAGCCGGTCTGTTCGGCGATCTGTTGCAACGACAGGTCGGCCCGACGCAGGTGGTAGATGGCGATATCGCGCCGCAGTTGATCCTTGAGTTCCTGGAAGCTGGTGCCTTCTTCGCGCAAATGCCGGCGCAGGGTCTGCGGGCTGATGTGCAGGTGCTGGGCGATGCTTTCCAGGTCTGGCCAATGGCTGCTGTCGCGGCTGAGCAGGCGGCGCAACTGGCTGCTCAGGCTGTCGCCCTCATCCGGGCGCGCCAGCAGGTCGGCGGGGGAGTGCTCGAGAAAGCGCTTCAGGGTTCGTTCGTCCTGCAACAGCGGCATGCTCAGGTAGCGGCTGTGGAACAGCAGGCTGCTGCAATCGCGGGAAAACACCAGGGGGCAGGGGAACAGCAGGTCGTATTCGTTGCCGTGCTCGGGTTTCGGGTAGCTGAAGCAGGCCTGTTCGAGGCGGATGCGCTGGCCGATCAGCCAGCTGCCCAAGCGATGCCAAATCACCAGCAGGCTCTCGCTGAGGAAGTGGTCCGGGTCCCACAGCGGAGCGTCGTCCAGGCTCAGGCGGGCCATTTCTCCTTCGCGGGTCAGGCTCAGCCGCGGGGCCTGCGGGAATAGGCTATAAAACAAGAGACCGCGATGCAGGGCCTTCTCCAGGTTGCTGCAGTGGATCAGCGCATGGCACATCATGGCGAAGGTGCCGCGCTTGCTCGGACCATCGCCAAACCCCAGGTACTCGTCGTCCAGGACTTGCCAGAGCTGTTGCAACAGGTTGGCGAACTGCTCGGGGGCGATCCGGGCCTTGGGCTCGTTCAGCAGTTCGACGCCGATGCCCAGGGTCTGCAGCAGTTCCGAATAGTCGTAGCCCCGGCGACGGGCCCCGCCCAGGGCGGCACGGGCGAAATGACTGGCAATGGTGCGTTCGCGCATGAAGGTTGATCCGTCCATTAAGTGGCGGATGTTAGCAGCAGGCACAGGCGGAGCAAGGCGGATATCCGCCAAATTGTAGGACGAGTCTTGGGCGATGGGCGGAAATCCGCCACTTCATCCGATGGCAGGGACAGCGAAAGGCGACAGCAAACCCCAATGCCTCAAGGCCTTCAGGTTTTTTTGGCAAGCTGGCACGGGCTTTGCGATAGGTGGGGCAGGGAGCGGCGAGAGCTGTTCTCACTGCTCAACACAACAAATCCCTCCAGTGCAGGAGGGTTCGCACTTTAGGCGTCGCGCGCATCGATGGATGGTGTGCGACGGTGCTCTTGAGGAACTTTGCAATGACGACTCGTCAGCCCCTGTACAAATCCCTGTATTTCCAGGTGATCGTTGCCATCGCTATCGGCATCCTGCTCGGTCACTTCTACCCGCAGACCGGTGTGGCCCTCAAGCCCCTGGGTGACGGGTTCATCAAACTGATCAAAATGGTCATCGCCCCGATCATCTTCTGTACGGTCGTCAGCGGTATCGCCGGCATGCAGAACATGAAATCGGTGGGCAAGACCGGTGGCTACGCGCTGCTGTACTTCGAAATCGTTTCGACCATCGCCCTGCTGATCGGCCTGGTCGTGGTCAACGTGGTGCAGCCGGGCAACGGCATGCACATCGACGTGTCGACCCTGGATGCCTCGAAAGTGGCGGCCTACGTCACCGCCGGCAACGATCAGAGCATCGTTGGCTTCCTCCTCAACGTCATTCCGAACACCATCGTCGGCGCCTTCGCCAATGGCGACATCCTGCAAGTGCTGATGTTCTCGGTGATCTTCGGTTTCGCCCTGCATCGCCTGGGTGCCTACGGCAAGCCGGTGCTGGACTTCATCGACCGTTTCGCCCATGTGATGTTCAACATCATCAACATGATCATGAAGCTCGCGCCGCTCGGTGCGCTGGGTGCCATGGCCTTCACCATCGGCGCCTACGGCGTGGGTTCGCTGGTGCAACTGGGCCAGCTGATGATCTGCTTCTACATCACCTGCGTGCTGTTCGTGCTGGTGGTGCTGGGCGCCATCTGCCGCGCCCACGGTTTCAGCGTGCTGAAGCTGATCCGCTACATCCGTGAAGAGCTGCTGATCGTGCTGGGTACTTCCTCCTCGGAATCGGCGCTGCCACGCATGCTGATCAAGATGGAACGCCTGGGTGCCAAGAAGTCGGTGGTGGGCCTGGTGATTCCTACCGGTTATTCCTTCAACCTCGACGGTACCTCGATCTACCTGACCATGGCCGCCGTGTTCATCGCGCAAGCGACCGACACCCACATGGACATCACCCACCAGATCACCCTGCTGCTGGTGCTGCTGCTGTCCTCCAAAGGCGCCGCGGGCGTGACCGGTAGTGGCTTCATCGTACTGGCGGCAACCCTGTCGGCCGTGGGTCACTTGCCGGTGGCCGGCCTGGCGCTGATCCTGGGTATCGACCGCTTCATGTCCGAAGCCCGTGCGCTGACCAACCTGGTGGGTAACGCCGTGGCCACCGTCGTGGTCGCCAAGTGGGTCAAGGAACTGGACGAAGACAAGCTGCAGACCGAGCTGGCTTCCGGTGGTCGTGGCATCAACGACACTCGCGAAGAAGACGACCTGGGCGTTGCCGAAGGTCCAGCCCCGACGACGGTGAAGTAATCTCACCGTGTCGATGAAAAACCCGCTCCGGCGGGTTTTTTCATGCCCGGCGTTTGAGCGCAACGGTCAGCCCGGGTGGCGCTTGCGGTGATTGCCGGGCCCCGGGGCGCTGCCTACTCTGTGGGCAGTCAATCGGGAAGGAGAGTGCTCATGCAAGGGCCGCTGGCGTCACTCAAGGTACTGGATTTCTCCACGCTGCTGCCGGGGCCGTTCGCCTCGTTGCTGTTGGCGGACATGGGCGCCGAGGTGCTGCGCATCGAATCGCCGACCCGCATGGACCTGCTGCGGGTGCTGCCGCCCCACGACCAGGGCGTCTCCGCCAGCCATGCCTACCTCAACCGCAATAAGCGCAGCCTGGCGCTGGACCTCAAGCAGCCCGAGGCGCTGGAGGTGATCCGCCAGTTGGTGCTGGAGTACGACATCGTCCTGGAGCAGTTTCGCCCCGGGGTGATGGAGCGCCTGGGGCTGGGCTATGAGGCGTTGAAGGCGCTCAACCCGAAGCTGATCTACGTCTCGATCACCGGTTACGGCCAGACTGGCCCCTACCGGGATCGCGCCGGGCATGACATCAACTATCTGGCCCTGGCCGGCCTGGCCAGCTACACCGGACGCCAGGACAGCGGGCCGCTGCCCCTGGGCATCCAGGCGGCGGACATCGCCGGGGGCTCGCTGCACGGGGTCATCGGCCTGCTGGCGGCGGTGATCGCTCGCCAGCACAGCGGCCTGGGGCAGCAGCTGGACGTGAGCATGACCGATTGCGTGTTCAGCCTGAACGCCATGGCCGGCGCCGGTTACCTGGCCTGCGGCATCGAACCCCACGCCGAGCAGCAGGTGCTCAACGGCGGCAGCTTCTACGATTATTACCGCAGCCGGGATGGCCGCTGGCTGTCAGTGGGCAGCCTGGAACCGCCCTTCATGCAGGCGCTGTGCAAGGCCCTCGGGCGCCCGGAGCTGGCGGCCCAGGGGCTGTCGCCGCGGGCGGAGCAACAGCAGGCGCTCAAGCAGGCCTTGCAGGTCGAATTCGAGAAGCACGATTTTGCCGAACTCTGCGAGTTGTTCGCCGCGGTCGATGCTTGCGTCGAACCGGTGCTCGGTCTGGCGGAGGCGGTGACGCACCCGCAGTTGCAGGCGCGGCAACTGGTCAGCCAGGTACCCCGCGGCGATGGCAGTCACCAGGCACAGATGGCCTGCCCGCTGAAATTTTCCCAGGGGCTGCCGGAGCCCCGGCATATCGGCGCGGCGCTGGGCGCCCATACCGACCAGGTGCTGGCCGAGCTGGGCTACAGCGCCCAGCGCATCGAGGCATTACGGCAAGGCCGGGTGATCCTGTAGGGGCCTCGGTCGGGCTCACTCCACCCGCATCTCGCCACTGAACACCAGCGTGTGCCGGCAGCGCCGGCACAGGTAACGTCGCCCCTGGGCGACCAGGCGATGGCGCTGGGCGGAAAACGGGAAGTCGTTGTCGCAGGGGCAGCGATAGATGTAGCGGGTCACGCTGCGCCGCTGGACTTCGTAGGTGTGGCAGCGATTGGGCGGCAGCTCGTAGACGCCGCGCATGATCAATTGCCACTCTTCGCCATGGGGCTGGATACGTTCGCCGAATAGCTGGTGGGCAATCAGGTGGGCGACTTCGTGGGCCACGGTCTGCTTGAGGAAATCTTCGCTATTTTCCCGGTACAGCTGCGGGTTGAAGCGCAGCAGGTTCTCGTGCAGGTGGGCGACGCCGGCTTTCTGGCCACGCAATTTGAGGCTGACCGTCGGGCGTTTGAAAGGTCGTTTGAAAAAGGATTCAGCGAGTTGGAAACAGTCTTCGACGCGGGTAAAGAGTTGCTCGGGCATGCTTAACGGCTCTCCAGAGCGTGTGAGTATGCCGCAAAGCGTGTGCATTCCGAATCGTCCAGGCGCCGAATGGTTGTCGTACGCATTAGAAGGCCGCCTTGCGGCGGCCTGTGTTGGCGGATTGTGTTTGCTTATTTTTGCGCAGCGTCAGTTGGTGTAAACGGGGCCGACGCCAAGACCCCAGACGATCACGGTGAACGCCATGATCGCGACCAGCACTACCAGCCCGACGGCCAGCACTGAACTCGAAAACAGGAAACCTTCGTCCGAAGGAATGTTCATGAAGGTCGGCAACCCGACATACAGCAGGTACACGGTGTAGCAGATGGCGGCCGTGCCGACGATCATGCCGAGCCACATGTGCGGGTACAGCGCCGCCAGGCCGCCGACGAACAGGGGCGTCGCGGTATAGGTGGCGAACGCGACGCAGCGCGCGAGGCTCGGGGTGGCATCGTAGGTGCGGGCCATCCAGTGGATGAAGGCGCCCATGACCGCGACCCCGCCGAGCATGGCCAGGTACGACATGATGGTCATCCACAGCGCGCTCTCCATGGTCAGCATGACCGGCGCTCGGCTGCCAATGACCCAACCGACCTGAGTGGTGCCGATAAACGCCGAAATCGCCGGGATCGCCGCGAGGATCAGCGTGTGGGTGAGGTACATGTGGCTGATGCTTTCCTCTTCGTCGCCACGTATTTCTCGCCATTCCTGATCGGGGTGGGTGAAGAGTCCCACGACATGATGGATCATAGTCAGTCACTCCTTTGTTGTTGCCATCGCCCCCCAACGGAGCGCCTACGGGCCAGAGGCCAAGTAAGTAAAGGTCTGAATATATGTGCGACCTTATGTCGCAGTATAGAAAGGACTGATCGCCAATAGGCGCGGGCGTTAGAGCAAATTGCGCTGTCGGCCCGGCTGGTAATCGCCAGCGGTGATTTGGTCGGTCGATGGGCGCCCGGCGCTTCGCCCGCGCGCGCTTTTTGCGTAAAATGTCCGGCTTTTCGTCACACACCGCGGATTTCAAGCGCCATGGGCACTCTTACGGTCAACCAGAACAAACTGCAGAAACGCCTGCGCCGCCAGGCCGGGGAAGCGGTCGCCGATTTCAACATGATCGAAGACGGCGACAAGGTCATGGTCTGCCTGTCCGGCGGCAAGGACAGCTACACCATGCTCGACGTGCTGATGCACCTGCAGAAGGTTGCACCGATCAAGTTCGATATCGTCGCCGTGAACATGGACCAGAAGCAGCCCGGGTTTCCCGAGCACGTCCTGCCGGCCTACCTCGAGGAACTGGGGGTCGAGTACCACATCGTCGAGAAGGACACCTACTCGGTGGTCAAGGAACTGGTGCCGGAAGGCAAGACCACCTGTTCGCTGTGCTCGCGCCTGCGTCGCGGCACCCTGTACACCTTCGCCGACGAGATCGGCGCGACCAAGATGGCCCTGGGGCATCACCGCGACGACATCGTCGAGACTTTCTTCCTCAACATGTTCTACAACGGCTCGCTCAAGGCCATGCCGCCCAAACTGCGGGCCGACGACGGTCGCAACGTGGTGATCCGGCCGCTGGCCTATTGCAGCGAAAAGGACATCCAGGCCTATTCCGATCTCAAGCAGTTCCCGATCATTCCGTGCAACCTCTGCGGCTCCCAGGAAAACCTGCAGCGCCAGGTGGTCAAGGAAATGCTCCAGGAATGGGAGCGCAAGAACCCGGGCCGTACCGAAAGCATTTTCCGCGGCCTGCAGAATGTGGTGCCGTCGCAACTGGCGGATCGCAACCTGTTCGACTTCACCAGCCTGAAGATCGATGAAACCGCGGCCTCGCGTTTCGTCAATGTGGTGAATCTCTGAGTCGTTTCGCGGCTCTGTATCGTGGAATCACGGCGCTCCTCTGAGCGCCGTTTCTTTATCGTCATAAGGAGAGGGCATGCGCGACTACAAGTGGCTGCACGAATACTGTCTGAACCGCTTCGGTTCGGCGGCCGAGCTGGAAGCCCATCTGCCGGTTCCGAAAACCCCGGCGCAATTGCGCAAGATCAGTGATGACCGTTATCTCTCGACCCTGGCCCTGCGGGTGTTTCGCGCCGGCTTGAAGCACAGCCTGGTGGACGCCAAGTGGCCGGCGTTCGAAGAGGTGTTCTTCGGTTTCGATCCGGAGAAAGTGGTGCTGATGGGTGCCGAGCACCTCGAGCGACTGATGCAGGACGAGCGCATCATTCGCCACCTGGGCAAGCTCAAGAGCGTGCCGCGTAACGCGCAGATGGTGCTGGACGTGGCAAA
>NZ_JBNNVU010000112.1:0-1591 GCF_050280705.1 Pseudomonas sp. NPDC089530
GCCGCCGATGCCTGGGGTGCCACTTCGGCACAGGCCCGCTCGCTGATTCTGCTGAAGATCGCCGACCGCATCGAACAGAACCTCGAACTGCTGGCGCCGTAGCGCATTTCCTGGGCCTTGATGAACTGGCTGTTGAAGGTGCGCGGGAATTCGCTGCGGCCTTCGGTCGACAGGGTCTCGGCGCTCTGGTTCACGGTACCCATGTAGTTGGCGATCATGCCGTCATAGGCCGCGGTATGTTCGAAGGCCTTGAGCATCAGGTCGAAACGCTGGGCGTAGGTCAGGCCGCCGGCCTTGAGGTTTTCCAGGACGCTGGCGTAGTCGCTGGCGTTGACCACGATGGCCACGTCCTTGTGGTTCTTGGGCCTGACGCGCTGTTCGTGATCGACGTTGACCACGAGCGCATCGCAATCACCGAAGCCAACAAGCTGGGCATCCCGGTCATCGGCGTTGTCGATACCAACAGCAGCCCGGAAGGCGTTGACTACATCATCCCAGGTAACGATGACGCCATCCGCGCCATTCAGCTGTACATGGGTTCGATGGCTGACGCCGTGATCCGTGGCCGCAACAACGTTGCTGGCGGCACCGAAGTATTCGCTGAAGACGCTCAAGCGCCGGCAGCTGAAGCCTGAGTAACTGACGCTTAGCGTTTACTCAGTACGCAAAAAGGGGGCTAGGCCCCCTTTTTGCCACCTCGAAAATCGTTTATCGATGGCGCCCCTGCAGTTCTTGTCATGTGTGGCGGCTATCAAGGGTTTTCGAGCGCGGAGCTCAAGAATTGATCGCCCGTTCAGTCGGGTGGAATGGTTGAAAACCTATCCAAGAGGAATTTGAAAATGGCAGAGATTACTGCAGCGTTGGTTAAAGAACTGCGCGAGCGTACCGGCGAAGGCATGATGGACTGCAAAAAAGCCTTGACCAAGGCTGGCGGCGACATCGAAAAAGCCATTGATGACATGCGTGCCTCGGGCGCGATCAAAGCTGCCAAGAAGGCTGGCAACGTTGCCGCTGAAGGCGCTATCGCCATCAAGGCCGACGACAAGTCCGCCGTGATCCTGGAAGTGAACTCGCAGACCGACTTCCTGGCTCTGCAGGACGACTTCAAGAACTTCGTGGCTGCCAGCGTTGAAAAAGCGTTCGCTGACAAGCTGACCGACGCCGCTCCACTGATCGCTTCGCAAGAAGCCGCTCGTGAAGCACTGGTTGCCAAAGTAGGCGAGAACGTCAACATCCGTCGTCTGACCCGTATCGAAGGTGACGTTGTTGGTTCGTACCTGCACGGCAACAAGATCGGTGTTGTGGTCGCTCTGAAAGGCGGCGACGTCGAGCTGGCCAAAGACATCGCGATGCACGTAGCGGCAAGCAACCCTGAGTTCCTGCTGCCTTCGCAGGTTTCCGCTGAAGCCATCGAGCGCGAGAAAGCCGTGTTCATGCAGCTGAACGAAGACAAGATCAAAGGCAAGCCTGAAAACATCGTTGAAAACATGGTCAAAGGCCGTATCGCCAAGTTCCTGGCTGAAGCGAGCCTGGTTGAGCAGGCGTTCGTCAAGAACCCTGAAATCAAGGTTGGCGAGCTGGCCAAGAAAGG
>NZ_JBNNVU010000112.1:1601-16029 GCF_050280705.1 Pseudomonas sp. NPDC089530
CCAGTACCCTTAAAGGGGTGGATGCCGTCGGCCAGTTCTTCGCAGGGCCGACTGCTACTTCAAAGTAGGCGAAGGCATCGAGAAGCCGGTCGACAACTTTGCTGAAGAAGTTGCTGCCCAGCTGGCTGCCGCCAAGCAGTAAGACGGTTTTTCAACTGTCGCCGAAAGAGGCTGCCCGCTCACGCGCGCAGCCTCTTTTCAAATGGGGCAGCCAATTTAATGGGCTGCTTTCGGAACCGGCTTACAAAGTCGTGTTCTGATGGCGCTGTGACAGCGTCAAGCTAGAGTGAACGCAGGCTGCAAACAGCTTGCAGAGAATTTTTAAAATACGCCGCAGGAGAGATTCGCAATGGCTCAGCAGGGCAGTAGTTATCAAGCTCGCTATAAACGCATTCTACTCAAGCTTAGCGGCGAGGCCCTGATGGGCTCGGAAGAGTTCGGGATCGACCCTAAGGTACTGGACCGCATGGCGCTCGAAGTTGGCCAGTTGGTGGGTATCGGTGTTCAGGTCGGCCTGGTCATCGGCGGTGGCAACCTGTTCCGTGGTGCGGCGCTCAGCGCAGCCGGCATGGATCGGGTGACAGGCGACCACATGGGCATGCTGGCCACTGTGATGAACGGCCTGGCCATGCGCGACGCGCTGGAACGTGCGAATATCTCGGCCATCGTCATGTCGGCCATTTCCATGGTGGGCGTGACCGATCACTATGACCGTCGCAAGGCGATGCGTCATCTGAACTCCAAGGAAGTGGTGATCTTCGCTGCCGGTACCGGCAACCCGTTCTTCACGACCGACTCCGCGGCCTGCTTGCGGGCGATCGAGATCGATGCCGACGTAGTGCTCAAGGCAACCAAGGTTGACGGCGTGTACACCGCAGACCCATTCAAAGACCCGCATGCCGAGAAGTTCGATCATCTGACTTACGATGAAGTGCTGGATCGCAAGCTGGGTGTCATGGATCTGACGGCTATCTGCCTGTGCCGCGACCATAAGATGCCGTTGCGCGTATTTAACATGAACAAGCCCGGCGCTCTGCTGAACATCGTGCATGGTGGCGCTGAAGGAACCCTGATCGAGGAAGGCGAACAATGATCAACGAAATCAAGAAAGACGCCCAGGAGCGCATGAAGAAGAGCCTGGAGTCCCTGGCCCATGCGTTCGGCCAGATCCGTACCGGCAAGGCGCACCCAAGCATCCTGGGCAGCGTGATGGTGCCTTACTATGGCGCCGACACTCCGTTGAGCAGTGTCGCCAACGTGACGGTCAAAGACTCTCAGACCCTGCAGGTCGTACCGTTCGAGCGCAACATGCTGGGGGCGATCGACAAGGCCATCGGCAGTGCCGGCTTGAACCTCAATCCGACCAACCTGGGTGAGCTGCTGCTGATCAAAATGGCGCCGCTGACTGAAGAAACCCGCAAGGGCTTCACCAAGCAGGCGCGTGCCGCTGCTGAAGACGCTCGTGTTGCGGTACGCAACATTCGTCGCGATGCCTTGGGTGAGTTGAAAAAGTTGACCAAGGACAAGGCCATCAGTGAAGACGAAGAGCGCCGTGGTGGTGCCGAAATCGACAAGCTGATCAAAGAGTTCGAAGCTCAGATCGCCAAGGCGACCGAAGAAAAAGAAAAGGACCTGATGGCCGTATAAGGGTCAGGACGTTTTCATGGACAAGACCAAGCAGTCTGTACCGTCTTCTGTGCCGCGCCATGTTGCGATCATCATGGACGGGAACAATCGCTGGGCAAAAAAACGCTTTATGCCGGGTGTCGCCGGGCATAAAGCGGGTGTCGACGCTGTTCGTGCAGTCATCGAGGTGTGTGCCGAGGCCAAGGTCGAGGTGCTGACCCTGTTCGCCTTCTCCAGTGAAAACTGGCAGCGGCCGGCCGATGAAGTCAGTGCCTTGATGGATCTGTTCTTCAAGGCCTTGCGTCGTGAGGCCAAGCGCCTTAACGAGAACAACATCAGCCTGCGTATCATTGGCGATCGTTCGCGTTTCCATCCCGAGTTGCAGGCGGCGATGCGCGAAGCGGAAGCCATGACAGCGGGCAGCGATCGCTTCATTCTGCAGATCGCCGCCAACTATGGTGGTCAGTGGGATATCGCCCAGGCTGCCCAGCGTCTGGCGCGGGAAGTTCAGGCGGGGCATCTGCGTCCCGAAGACATCACTCCCGGTCTGCTGCAAACCTGCCTGGCGACCGGCGATCTGCCGTTGCCGGACCTGTGCATCCGCACGGGGGGCGAGCATCGCATCAGCAACTTCCTGCTCTGGCAGCTGGCTTACGCCGAGCTGTACTTCTCCGACCTGTTCTGGCCGGACTTCAAACACGATGCCATGCGTGCTGCGCTGGCCGATTACGCTTCTCGCCAGCGGCGCTTCGGTAAAACGAGCGAGCAGGTCGAGGCTGGAGCCCGGGTTTAATGCTCAAACAACGAATCATTACTGCGCTGATCCTGCTGCCGATCGCTTTGTGCGGTTTTTTCCTGCTCGAAGGTTCTGCCTTCGCCCTGTTTATCGGGCTGGTGGTGACCCTGGGGGCCTGGGAATGGGCGCGCCTGGCGGGTTTCGAGGCTCAGCCGCCCCGTATTGCCTATGCGGTAGTGGTTGCTGTGCTGTTGTTCCTGATGCACCTGTTGCCCGGTATCGCGCCTTGGGTGCTTGGCGCGGCGGTGCTCTGGTGGGGGCTGGCGACGTTCCTGGTGCTGACTTATCCGCGCACCAGCGAGCATTGGGCCGGTGCTGCGGCCAAGCTGGTGATCGGCCTGCTGATCCTGCTGCCGGCCTGGCAAGGCCTGGTCTTCATCAAGCAGCAGCCTTTGGGCAACTGGTTGATCATGGCGGTGATGGTGCTGGTCTGGGGCGCGGACATTGGCGCCTACTTTTCCGGCAAGGCATTCGGCAAGCGCAAGCTGGCGCCCCAGGTCAGCCCGGGCAAGAGTTGGGAAGGGGTGTACGGCGGCCTGCTGCTGAGCCTGGTGATCACCGCGGTGGTCGGCCTGGTTGCAGGCTGGTCCTTCGGGCAGATCATCCTGGGTTTGCTGGGGGCGGCTATCGTGGTCTTCATTTCGGTGGTGGGCGACCTCACTGAAAGCATGTTCAAGCGCCAGTCGGGAATCAAGGACAGCAGTAACCTGCTGCCGGGGCATGGCGGTGTGCTCGATCGTATCGACAGCCTGACCGCTGCCATTCCGGTATTTGCCGTGCTGTTGTGGATGGCTGCATTGTGAGCCGCCCACAGCAGATTACCGTTCTCGGGGCCACCGGCTCCATTGGCCTGAGCACGCTGGATGTCATTGCCCGTCATCCGGAGCGTTATCAGGTCTTCGCCCTGAGTGGTTTCAGTCGCCTGGCCGAGTTGCTGGCGCTGTGCATTCGTCACGCTCCCCGTTTTGCCGTCGTCCCGCATATCGCTGCCGCACGCAGTCTGCAGGACGATTTGCGCAACGCCGGTTCGCGCACTCGCGTGCTGGTGGGCGAGGAGGGCTTGTGCGAGGTAGCGTCGGCCCCCGAAGTCGACGCGGTCATGGCGGCCATCGTAGGCGCCGCGGGCCTGCGCCCGACCCTGGCTGCCGTCGAGGCGGGCAAGAAGATCCTGCTAGCCAATAAAGAAGCACTGGTCATGTCCGGTGCGTTGTTCATGCAGGCGGTGGGCAAGAGCGGTTCGGTGCTGCTGCCGATCGACAGTGAGCACAATGCCATCTTCCAGTGCATGCCCTCGGACTTCTCCCGTGGCTTGAGCAATGTAGGGGTGAGGCGCATTTTGCTGACCGCCTCCGGTGGTCCGTTCCGGCAAACTCCGCTGGCCGAGCTGGAGCAGGTAACGCCCGAACAGGCGTGTGCCCATCCCAACTGGTCCATGGGGCGCAAGATCTCCGTCGATTCGGCCAGCATGATGAACAAGGGGCTCGAGCTGATCGAGGCCTGCTGGTTGTTCGATGCCAGGCCGGCTCAGGTCGAGGTGGTGATTCATCCGCAAAGCGTGATTCACTCGCTGGTCGACTATGTGGACGGTTCGGTATTGGCGCAACTGGGTAACCCGGATATGCGCACACCGATCGCCAACGCCCTGGCCTGGCCGGAGCGGATCGACTCCGGTGTGCCTCCGCTGGATCTGTTTGCCGTGGCACGCCTGGACTTCCAGGCGCCTGACGAAGAACGTTTCCCTTGCCTGCGCCTGGCGCGCCAGGCCGCCGAGGCGGGCAACAGCGCGCCGGCGATGTTGAATGCGGCCAACGAAGTGGCTGTCGCGGCGTTTCTCGAACGGCGCATCCGCTACCCCGAGATCGCGAGTATCATCGAGGAAGTCTTAAGCCTTGAACCGGTGGTCGCAGTCGATGAACTGAGCGCCGTGTTCGCGGCGGACGCCAAAGCCCGTGCCCTGGCTGAACAGTGGCTGGGTCGCAACGGACGGTAGCGGTTGCGACAAGCCTGGGCGTATCGGCACTGGATAGGAATGCGGAGAAAGTAGATGAGCGCGCTCTATATGATTGTCGGCACCCTGATCGCCCTGGGCGTGCTGGTCACCTTCCATGAATTCGGTCACTTCTGGGTGGCGCGCCGTTGCGGTGTCAAGGTTCTGCGCTTCTCCGTGGGCTTCGGCATGCCGTTGCTGCGCTGGCACGACCGCCTGGGCACCGAGTTCGTGGTCGCCGCCATTCCCCTGGGTGGCTACGTGAAGATGCTCGACGAGCGCGAAGGCGAAGTGCCAGCCGACCAGCTCGACCAGTCATTCAATCGCAAGTCGGTGCGCCAGCGTATTGCTATCGTTGCTGCCGGGCCCGTTGCCAACTTCCTGTTGGCCCTGGTGTTCTTCTGGGGCCTGGCGATGCTCGGTACCCAGCAGGTGCGCCCGGTCATTGGCAGCGTCGAGGTGGGAAGCCTTGCCGCCAAGGCTGGCCTGGGTTCCGGTCAGGAAATTGTTGCAATCGATGGCGAGCCGACCCAGGGCTGGGCGGCGGTCAACCTGCAGCTGGTTCGCCGCCTGGGCGAAAGCGGCACCTTGCAGTTGCTGGTGCGTGAGCAGGGTTCGTCTGTCGATTCGCCTCGGGCGCTGGTGCTCGACAACTGGCTCAAGGGGGCCGAGGAACCCGATCCTATCCGCTCCCTGGGGATTCGCCCCTGGCGCCCGGCGCTCGCGCCCGTCCTGGCTGAGCTCGACCCGAAAGGCCCGGCCCAGGCGGCGGGCCTTAAAACCGGCGATCGGTTGCTGGCGCTGGATGGTCAGGCGCTGACTGACTGGCAGCAGGTGGTCGACTGGGTGCGTGTACGTCCTGATACCAAAATTGTGCTGCGCATCGAGCGCGACGGTGCTCAAATCGACGTCCCGGTGACCCTGGCCGCACGTGGCAAAGAGAAAGTCGCCAGTGGCTATCTGGGGGCAGGTGTGAAGGCGGTCGACTGGCCGCCGGAAATGCTGCGTGAAGTCAGTTACGGTCCGCTGGCTGCTATTGGCGAAGGTGCCCGACGCACCTGGACCATGAGCGTGCTGACCCTCGATTCACTGAAGAAAATGTTGTTCGGCGAGCTCTCGGTAAAAAACTTGAGTGGACCGATAACCATTGCTAAAGTGGCGGGCGCTTCTGCCCAGTCGGGCGTTGCTGATTTCCTGAATTTCCTTGCTTATCTGAGTATTAGCCTGGGGGTTCTGAATTTGCTGCCCATTCCTGTATTGGATGGGGGGCATCTGTTGTTTTATCTGATCGAGTGGGCGCGTGGTCGTCCCTTGTCGGATCGGGTGCAAGGCTGGGGGATACAGATCGGTATCAGTCTAGTGGTTGGGGTGATGTTGCTAGCCTTGGTCAACGATCTGGGTCGTCTGTAACGCTTCGCTGAATTGCGAATCTGCCGCATTTTGCGGCAGTTTCTTTATTGCCAGTTGGAATAAGAAAGGACTTCATGAAACGTCTGCTGCTGCGGTTTTCTCCGTATTGATGATCGCCGAAGTTCACGCCGAGTCCTTCACTATCTCTGATATTCGCGTCAATGGCCTCCAGCGGGTCTCCGCGGGTAGTGTCTTTGGTGCCTTGCCGTTGAACGTCGGTGAGCAGGCGGACGATCGTCGCCTGGTGGAATCCACTCGTGCGCTGTTCAAAACCGGGTTCTTTCAAGATATCCAGCTGGGCCGCGATGGCAATGTCCTGGTCATTACGGTAGTCGAGCGCCCGTCCGTCGCCAGTATCGAAATCGAAGGCAACAAGGCGATTTCCACTGAAGACCTGATGAAAGGCCTCAAGCAGTCCGGCCTGGCAGAAGGCGAAATCTTCCAGCGTGCGACCCTCGAAGGTGTCCGTAACGAGCTGCAACGCCAATATGTAGCTCAAGGCCGTTACTCGGCCACCGTCGATACCGAAGTGGTCCCGCAGCCGCGCAACCGTGTGGCGCTCAAGGTCAATATCAATGAAGGCACCGTAGCTGCCATTCAGCACATCAACGTCGTGGGTAACACCGTATTCCCGGACGAAGACCTGATCGACCTGTTCGAACTCAAGACCACCAACTGGCTGTCGTTCTTCAAGAACGACGACAAGTACGCCCGTGAGAAGCTGTCCGGTGACTTGGAGCGCCTGCGTTCCTACTACCTGGATCGTGGCTATATCAACATGGATATCGCTTCGACCCAGGTGTCCATCACTCCGGACAAGAAACACGTCTATATCACTGTGAACGTCAACGAAGGCGAGAAGTACAGCGTTCGTGACGTGAAGCTCAGCGGTGACCTGAAAGTGCCTGAAGACCAGGTCAAGTCGCTGCTGCTGGTCGAGAAGGGCCAGGTGTTCTCGCGCAAGCTGATGACCACCACTTCCGAATTGATTACCCGCCGCCTGGGTAACGAAGGTTATACCTTCGCCAACGTCAATGGTGTTCCACAGCCCCATGACGACGATCACACGGTCGATATCACCTTCGTGGTCGATCCCGGTAAGCGTGCCTACGTAAACCGCATCAACTTCCGTGGTAACACCAAGTCCGAAGACGAAGTGCTCCGTCGTGAAATGCGTCAGATGGAAGGTGGCTGGGCTTCGACCTACCTGATCGACCAGTCCAAGACCCGTCTGGAACGCCTGGGCTTCTTCAAGGAAGTCAACGTTGAAACCCCGGCCGTGCCAGGTGTCGACGACCAGGTCGACGTCAACTACGCCGTTGAAGAACAGGCTTCCGGTTCGATCACCGCCAGCGTCGGTTTCGCCCAGAGCGCCGGTCTGATCCTGGGTGGTTCGATCACTCAGAACAACTTCCTCGGTACTGGTAACAAGGTCAGCATCGGTCTGACCCGCAGCGAATACCAGAGCCGCTACAACTTCGGTTATGTCGACCCCTACTGGACCGCCGATGGTGTGAGCCTGGGTTACAACGCGTTCTATCGCACCACTGACTACAAAGATCTCGATGTCGATGTGGCGAGCTATGCGGTAGACAGCCTGGGTGCCGGCGTTAGCGTGGGCTACCCGATCAGCGAGACTTCGCGCCTGACCTTCGGTCTGACCGCGCAGCAAGACAAGATCAAGACCGGCCGTTATACCGTCGACGAGATCTTCGACTTCGTTAACCGTGAAGGCGACAACTACCTGAACTTCAAGGCTTCGGCCGGCTGGTCCGAATCGACCCTGAACAAAGGTGTGCTGGCGACCCGTGGCCACTCCCAGAGCCTGGTACTGGAAGCCACCACTCCAGGTAGCGACCTGTCGTTCTTCAAGCTCGACTATCGTGGCCAGCTGTTCCAGCCGCTGACCGACACCTACACCATGCGCCTACACACCGAGTTGGGTTATGGCGACGGTTATGGTTCGACCGATGGCTTGCCGTTCTATGAAAACTACTATGCTGGTGGTTTCAACTCGGTGCGTGGTTTCAAGGACAGCACTCTGGGACCTCGCAGTACTCCAAGCCGTGGTGTGGATAGGACAGGCAACGCCGGTACGATCGCTGACCCGGACCAGGATCCGCTGCCGTTCGGTGGCAACGTGCTGATCCAGGGTGGTGTCGAGGTGTTGTTCCCGATGCCGTTCGTCAAGGACCAGCGTTCGCTGCGGACTTCCGTGTTCTGGGACGTGGGTAACGTATTCGACTCCAAGTGCGAGAAGACCATCAACACCAACGGTACGCCGTCCAACACTCAGTGTAACGACATCAGCCTGAGCAATCTGGCCAGTTCCGTGGGTGTAGGCGTGACCTGGGTAACCGCACTGGGTCCGCTGAGTTTTGCTCTGGCAATGCCGGTCAAGAAACCTGACGACGCTGATACCCAGGTGTTCCAATTCTCCCTCGGTCAGACCTTCTAATAACCTGACCCAAGATAACGACAATGGATTTTGTAGGAGTGCATCGTGCGTAAGTTGACTCAATTGGTTCTCCTGGCGACTGTCCTGGTAGCAGGTCCGGCGTTCGCTGACATGAAAATCGCCGTACTGAACTATCAGATGGCGCTGCTGGAATCCGATGCGGCGAAGAAGTACGCAGTGGATGCCGAGAAGAAGTTCGGCCCGCAGTTGAACAAGCTGAAAACCCTGGAAAGCAGTGCCAAGGGCATTCAGGATCGTCTGGTTGCCGGTGGCGACAAGATGCAGCAGGGCGAGCGTGAGCGCCTGGAGCTCGAATTCAAGCAGAAGGCCCGTGACTTCCAGTTCCAGTCCAAGGAACTGAACGAAGCCAAGGCCGTTGCCGATCGTGAAATGCTCAAGCAACTGAAGCCGAAACTCGACAGCGCCGTGGAAGAAGTCATCAAGAAAGGTGGTTTTGACCTGGTGTTCGAGCGCGGCGCAGTGATTGATGTCAAGCCTCAGTACGACATCACTCGCCAGGTTATCGAGCGCATGAATCAGCTGAAGTAATCCATGACAGCGACTATAAAGCTCGGCCAGCTGGCCGAGTTCCTCGGAGCCACCCTGCGTGGTTCCGCGGAGAAAGAAATCACTGGGCTGGCCACCTTGCAGGAGGCTGGCCCAGCTCAGTTGAGCTTTTTGGCAAATCCCCAATACCGCAAGTATCTGGCTGATAGTCAGGCCGGTGCCGTGCTGCTGAAGGCGGCGGATGCCGAAGGTTATGCCGGTGATGCCCTGGTAGTGGCCGATCCCTACCTGTCGTATGCGCGGATTTCCCACCTGTTCGATCCCAAGCCCAAAGCGCCAGCCGGTATTCATCCGACTGCGGTGATCGCCGAGGATGCCCGGGTCGATGGGACTGCCAGTATTGGTGCGTTTGCGGTTATCGAAAGCGGTGCGCAAATCGCCGCGGGTGTTTCGATCGGTGCTCATTGCTTTATCGGCGCTCGTTGCCAGATCGGCGAGGGTGGCTGGTTGGCTCCGCGCGTGACCCTTTATCACGACGTGCGCATCGGCAAGCGTGTGGTCATTCAGTCGGGTGCGGTACTGGGAGGCGAAGGTTTCGGTTTCGCCAACGAGAAGGGCATCTGGCAGAAGATTGCACAGATCGGTGGCGTCACCATTGGCGACGATGTCGAGATCGGCGTGAATACCGCTATCGATCGCGGCGCACTGGCCGATACCGTGATTGGCAACGGTGTGAAGCTGGATAACCAGATTCAGATCGCCCACAACGTCCAGGTCGGTGATCACACCGCCATGGCCGCTTGTGTCGGTATTTCCGGCAGCACCAAGATCGGCAAGCATTGCATGCTTGCCGGCGGCGTTGGGCTGGTTGGCCACATCGATATTTGCGACAACGTTTTCCTGACCGGGATGACCATGGTGACCCATTCGATTACCGAGCCGGGTTCCTACTCTTCCGGTACAGCCATGCAGCCAGCTGCCGAGTGGCGCAAAAGCGCGGCACGCATCCGCCAGCTCGATGATCTTGCGCGGCGCCTGCGACAACTGGAAAAGCGCGTAGGGGACGTGACCCCCGACGGTAAAGCTTCATCAGATGGCTGATACCATTTCCATATCAAGTGTGCACAGCCGTTAGACTGCCTCCTTGATTTGCTAGAGGAGTGCGTGCCAGTCGCGCGCTCCCAATCTTTACTACAGGCTTCCCCCCGAAATGATGGACATCAACGAGATTCGCGAATACCTGCCTCACCGTTACCCGTTCCTGCTGGTGGACCGGGTAGTGGACCTGGATGTTGAGGGCAAGTGCATTCGTGCCTACAAGAATGTCAGCATCAACGAGCCCTTCTTCAATGGTCACTTCCCGGCGCATCCAATCATGCCTGGCGTACTGATCATCGAAGCCATGGCTCAGGCCGCGGGCATCCTTGGTTTCAAGATGCTGGACGTGAAGCCGGCCGATGGCACCCTCTATTACTTCGTCGGTTCCGACAAGCTGCGCTTCCGCCAGCCGGTGCTGCCGGGCGACCAGTTGATCCTGGAAGCCAAGTTCATCAGCTGCAAGCGCCAGATCTGGAAATTCGAGTGCCAGGCTTCGGTCGACGGCAAGCCAGTCTGCTCCGCTGAAATCATCTGTGCGGAACGCAAACTATGAGTTTGATTGACCCTCGCGCAATCATCGATCCGACGGCCGTTCTGGCCGACGACGTTGAGGTTGGCCCGTGGTCGATCGTTGGCGCCGGTGTGGAAATCGGCGAGGGTACGGTGATCGGGCCGCATGTGATTCTCAAGGGCCCGACCCGGATCGGTAAGCACAATCGTATCTACCAGTTCTCCTCGGTAGGCGAAGACACTCCCGATCTGAAGTACAAGGGCGAGGAAACCCGCCTGGTGATTGGTGACCACAACGTCATCCGCGAAGGCGTGACCATCCATCGTGGCACCATCCAGGATCGTTCCGAGACCACCCTAGGCGATCACAACCTGATCATGGCCTATGCCCATATCGGTCATGACAGCGTGATCGGCAACCATTGCATCCTGGTCAACAACACGGCGTTGGCCGGCCATGTACATGTGGACGACTGGGCCATCCTGTCCGGTTTCACTCTGGTTCATCAGTATTGCCATATCGGTGCCCACAGCTTTTCCGGTATGGGCACGGCGATCGGCAAGGATGTCCCGGCCTTTGTCACCGTGTTCGGCAACCCGGCCGAGGCGCGCAGCATGAACTTCGAGGGCATGCGCCGTCGTGGTTTCAGCGAAGACGCGATTCATGCCCTGCGCCGTGCCTACAAAGTGGTGTATCGCCAGGGGCTGACCGTCGAACAGGCGCTCGCCGAACTGGCAGAGGCGGCTACAGAGTTTCCCGAAGTCGCGGTATTTCGTGACTCGATCCAGTCTTCGACTCGCGGCATCACCCGTTAATCATGAGCAAACTGCGTATTGCGCTGGTGGCTGGCGAAGCTTCCGGCGACATTCTTGGCGCCGGTTTGATGCGCGCGCTCAAGGCCCAGCATCCTGCTGTCGAGTTTATCGGCGTCGGTGGCCCGCTGATGCAGGCCGAAGGCCTGACCTCCTACTTCCCGATGGAGCGCCTGGCGGTCATGGGCCTGGTGGAGGTCCTGGGGCGTCTGCGTGAACTGCTGGCCCGCCGTAAAAAGCTGGTTCAGACCCTGATCGCCGAGAAACCGGATGTGTTCATCGGCATCGATGCCCCTGATTTCAACCTGAACATCGAGCTCAAGCTGCGTCAGGCCGGTATCAAGACCGTGCATTACGTCAGTCCTTCGGTCTGGGCCTGGCGGCAAAAGCGTGTGCTGAAGATTCGCGAAGGTTGCGACCTGATGCTGACGCTGTTTCCGTTCGAAGCCCGATTCTATGAAGAGAAGGGCGTGCCGGTGCGGTTCGTCGGGCACTCCCTGGCCGATGCCATCCCTCTGGAAGCGGATCGGGCCGCGGCACGTGCTGAACTCGGCCTGCCCGATGGCCCGCTGGTGGCCTTGATGCCGGGCAGCCGTGGCGGTGAAGTCGGGCGCCTGGGGGCGTTGTTCCTCGATGCGGCGCAGCGCCTGCGGGCCCTGCGCCCAGGGGTGCGTTTTGTCATGCCCTGCGCGAGTCCCGAGCGGCGCGCTCAGCTGGAAGAATTGCTGGCCGGTCGTGACCTGCCGTTGACCCTGCTCAACGGTCAGTCCCATCAGGCCCTGGCGGCATGTGATGCGGTATTGATCGCGTCCGGCACCGCGACCCTCGAGGCGCTGCTGTACAAGCGCCCGATGGTGGTTGCCTATCGCCTGGCGCCGCTGACCTTCTGGATTCTCAAGCGCATGGTCAAGAGCCCCTATATCTCACTGCCGAACCTGCTGGCCCAGCGCTTGCTGGTTCCCGAGCTGCTGCAGGACGACGCTACCGCCGAGGCCCTGGCCCAGACCCTGTCGCCGTTGATCGAGGATGGGCAGGAGCAGACCCGCGGATTTGACGAGATCCATCGCACCTTGCGCCGGGATGCCTCCAACCAGGCGGCCGATGCGGTGTTGAACCTGATTGGCAAACCGGCATGAGTAACGAAAAGATGCAGATGGGGCTGGATTTCTCGCTGGTGGCCGATGCCGAAGACCTGGTCGCCGGTGTCGACGAAGTAGGTCGCGGCCCGCTGTGCGGTGCGGTGGTCACGGCGGCGGTCATTCTCGATCCGAAGCGGCCGATTCTCGGGCTGAACGACTCGAAGAAGCTCACCGAGGCCCGTCGCGAAAAGCTTTATGACGAAATATGCGAAAAAGCCCTGAGCTGGTGCATCGCCCGCGCCGAAGTCGAGGAAATCGACGAATTGAACATCCTGCATGCCACGATGCTGGCCATGCAGCGTGCAGTGGAAGGGCTGAGCGTGACCCCGAAGCTGGCGATGATCGACGGTAACCGTTGCCCGAAACTGGCGATGCCCGCCGAAGCGGTGGTGAAGGGCGATAGCAAGGTTCCGGCGATCGCCGCCGCGTCGATCCTGGCCAAGGTCAGCCGCGACCGCGAGATGGCGGCGTTCGAGCTGATCTACCCCGGCTACGGCATTGGCGGACACAAGGGCTATCCGACGCCCGTTCATCTGGAAGCCCTGGCCCGCCTGGGGCCGACGCCGATTCACCGGCGCTCGTTCGCCCCGGTACGCCAAGCCTACGAAGCCCGTGAGAGTGCGGGCGAGATTCAGCCCTGAGGCTGATGTTTTAGCCAAGGCCCGGTACAATCCGGCTGCTTTAAAGGGTGAAGAGCAACGGTAAGATAAGGCGAACAGTGGCGATAAAGCGCAGTTGACGTTAGTCAATGAGCATTTTGAGCCGCTGTTCAACGCAGTATTACCAAGCTCGGCCCCTTTAAACCGCCGGATTTCCGGGCCTTGTTGTTTTCGCGCTTTCTTACAGGATCACTATGCCGGCTTCATTCGTTCATCTACGCCTGCACACTGAATATTCCCTGGTTGACGGTCTGGTGCGGATCAAGCCGCTGGTCAAGACGTTGGCCGGCATGGGCATGCCCGCAGTGGCGGTGACCGACCAGAACAACATGTGTTCCCTGGTCAAGTTCTACAAGGCGGCCATGGGCACCGGCATCAAGCCGATCTGTGGCGCCGACCTGTGGTTGCCGAACAAAGACCCTGAAGGCCCATTGAGCCGTATCAGCCTGCTGGTGATGAACCCTCAGGGCTATCGCAACCTGACCGAGCTGATTTCCCGGGGCTTTATCGAAGGCCAGCGCAACGGCCAGATCATCATCGAGCGCGAGTGGGTGGTCGAGGCCGCCGAAGGCCTGATCATGCTGTCGGCCGCCAAAGAGGGCGAGATCGGCATGGCGCTGATCGCCGGCGATCTGCCGGAGGCGGAGAACCTGGCCCGTGAGTGGATGGCGGTGTTCCCGGATCGCTTCTATCTGGAAGTGCAGCGGACCAGCCGGCCCAACGACGAAGAGCAGCTGCACGGTGCCGTGGCCCTGGCGGACAAGCTGGGTGCGCCTCTGGTGGCGACCAACGACGTGCGGTTCATCAAGCCTGAAGACTTCGAGGCCCATGAAACCCGGGTATGCATCGGCGAGGGCCGCGCCCTCGATGACCCACGCCGCTCGAAGAACTACAGCGACCAGCAGTACCTGAAAAGCGCCGAGGAAATGGCCGAGCTGTTCAGCGACCTGCCCGAGGCCCTGGAAAACACCGTCGAGATCGCCAAACGCTGCAATATCGACGTGAAGCTGGGCAAGCACTTCCTGCCCAACTTTCCGATTCCCGATGGCATGACCATCGATGAGTACTTCCGCCAGGTGTCCTTCGAGGGCCTGGAGGAGCGTCTTGCGGTATTGCTGCCCAAGGACACCACCGAGGATTACGACGCCAAGCGCCAGGTGTATGTCGACCGCCTGAATTTCGAGCTGGATATCATCATCCAGATGGGGTTCCCCGGTTACTTCCTGATCGTTATGGACTTTATCCAGTGGGCCAAGAACAACGGCGTGCCGGTTGGTCCTGGCCGGGGGTCGGGTGCCGGGTCCCTGGTGGCCTATGTGCAGAAGATCACCGACCTCGACCCGCTGGAATATGACCTGCATTTCGTAGGAATCCTCAACCAGTAACGCGATTACAACCACGACTACGACGTCGACTTGAGCAGGG
>NZ_JBNNVU010000113.1:0-16007 GCF_050280705.1 Pseudomonas sp. NPDC089530
CCGGCATAGACCACGATCGCCGTCTGCGCGTCGCTGCGGGCCTGCAGCAGATCCAGCAGTTTGCGCCGGGCCTGCTCCAGGCGGTTGGGCGGGACCCGTGATCCTGGTGCATGCACACCGGGATGTGCGGGAATTCTTCGATCGCCGCCAGGATCAAGTGACGCAGGAAAGGCGCACCGGCGTATTTGCGGGCACCGGCCGAAGCCTGGACGATCACCGGAGAGTCAGTCTTGTCAGCGGCTTCCATGATGGCGCGCATCTGTTCAAGGTTGTTGACGTTGAAGGCTGGAACGCCGTAGCCGAATTCGGCTGCGTGGTCCAGCATCTGGCGCATGCTGATGAGTGCCATTGTGTATCTCTCCCGGTCGAGGGTCGTTAATCGTGCAAGCCTGCCGGAGCGGCGGCTGCTATTCAAGTGACTGCAGATCGGGGGTCAGCCCGGCCTGCGGATTCGTTACTTCATCAATCTTTCGAACCTTGCATCCCTGTAGGAGCGAGGCTTGCCCGCGATAGCGATCGGCCTGGCGACATCCCTGCTGAATGTCAGGGCCTCATCGCGAGCAAGCTTCGCTCCTACAGGTTCAGCATCAGTTCCCGGCCTACGGCGCTTTACAGCCGCGGCCGATCAAATCGTTGGTGGCGACCCAGTAAACCAGGCCTTCGTCACCTTTTTCGTGAAACGCCAGCATGTCGTTGCTGTACAGCGAACCGGAACCGCTCGGTTCCAGCTTCAGGCGATAGACCTGGTCGGCTCCGCCCAACCGCACATCGACTTCCTTGCGGCTGCTGTCGGTATAACGCCAGACCACTTGCGCCTGGCTGTCGCATACCCAGGTCGTCCAGTTGTCCGTCGCGGACGACTTGAACAGGTCCAGGTTGGCGCAACCTGCCAGCAATCCCAGCGCCGCCACGGCAATAAAGCCTTTCATCGGTGTTCCTCGGCCGACGGCCCGGGGCCGCCAGCGCAACGCGTTATCGAATCAGACCCGTCAAGGGCAACCATGTTCCTTGGCCCGGGTTGGCGTCTCGTACTTGTCCAGACCATCGGGGCCCATACGCTTGTTGATCACCGGCGCGGTCTCGGCCTGCCAGTCGGCCTGGTAACAGCCTTTTTCCGGCTCGCCCGAGTCGGGTTCCGACTGGGCCGGCTGGCTGCTGCAGCCAGCCAGCAAGCCCGCGACGATCAACAGTGGCAACGTCTTGACCATATGAACACTCCTTTGCCTGGCCATTGGGGCCTTAGGCTTTGGCCCGGCTTTCCAGGACTTCGACCGCCGGCAGTACCTTGCCCTCGACGAACTCGAGGAAAGCGCCACCGCCGGTAGAAATGTAGGAGATCTGCTCGGCTACGCCATATTTATCGATGGCCGCCAGGGTGTCACCACCGCCAGCGATGGAGAACGCCGCACTTTCGGCGATGGCCTGGGCCAGCACCTTGGTGCCGTTGCCGAACTGGTCGAACTCGAACACACCGACCGGACCGTTCCACAGGATGGTCTTGGACGACTTCAGCAGTTGGGCGAAGTTGGCTGCGGTCTGCGGGCCGATGTCGAGGATCATGTCGTCGGCGGCCACGTCGGCGATCAGCTTGACGGTGGCGGCAGCGCTCTCGGCGAACTCCTTGGCCACGACCACGTCCACCGGCAGTGGCACGCTGACCTTGGCGGCGATGGCACGGGCGGTATCCAGCAGGTCCGGCTCGTACAGCGACTTGCCGACCGGGTGACCGGCAGCGGCGAGGAAGGTGTTGGCGATGCCGCCTCCCACGATCAGCTGGTCGCAGATCTGGCTCAGGCTGTTGAGCACGTCGAGCTTGGTCGACACCTTGGAGCCGGCGACGATGGCCGCCATCGGCTTGGCCGGGTTGCCCAGGGCCTTGCCCAGCGCGTCCAGTTCAGCAGCCAGCAGCGGGCCGGCCGCCGCGACCTTGGCGAACTTGGCCACGCCGTGGGTCGAACCCTCGGCACGGTGCGCGGTACCGAAGGCGTCCATCACGAACACGTCGCACAGGGCCGCGTATTGCTGGGCCAGTTCGTCGGCGTTCTTTTTCTCGCCCTTGTTGAAGCGCACGTTCTCGAACAGCACGATGTCGCCGGCCTTGACCTCGACACCGCCCAGGTAGTCGGCCACCAGCGGTACTTCGCGACCCAGGGCGCGGCTCAGGTAGTCGGCCACCGGCTTGAGGCTGTTTTCGGCGGAGAACTCGCCTTCGGTCGGACGACCGAGGTGCGAGCAGACCATCACGGCCGCGCCTTTTTCCAGGGCCAGCTTGATGGTCGGCAGCGAAGCCAGGATCCGCGCGTCGCTGGTGACAACACCGTCCTTGACTGGGACGTTGAGGTCTTCGCGGATCAGTACGCGCTTACCTTGCAGATCGAGGTCGGACATCTTCAACACGGTCATGGGTCGCAATTCCTGGGTGACTGATTTCTGGGAACAGAAAGTTTAGAGACAGGTTATGGAGCCGCTGTTCGCAGGTAGTGCCCTGCAACATCCAGCATCCGGTTGGCAAAACCCCATTCGTTGTCGAACCAGGCCAGGATGTTCACCAGCCGCGGGCCGGAAACACGGGTCTGACTGGCATCGACGATCGCCGAATGCGGGTCGTGGTTGAAATCGCAGCTGGCGTGCGGCAACTCGGTGTAGGCCAAAAGGCCCTTGAGCGGACCGCTGGTGGCGGCCTCGCGCAGGATCCGGTTGACCTCGCCGGTGTCGGTATCGCTCACGGTCTGCATCGTGATGTCGAGGCAGGACACGTTGACGGTCGGCACGCGCACAGCTTTGGCCTGGATTCGCCCGGCAAGTTCCGGCAACAGCCGTTCGATGCCACGCGCCAGACCAGTGGACACCGGGATCACCGACTGGAACGCCGAACGGGTGCGGCGCAGGTCTTCATGGTGATAGGCGTCGATCACCGGCTGATCGTTCATCGCCGAGTGGATGGTGGTGATCGACACATATTCCAGACCAATGGCCTGGTCCAGCAGACGCAACAGCGGCACGCCGCAGTTGGTGGTGCAGGAAGCGTTGGACACCAGCAGCTCGGCGCCGGTCAGGCAGTCCTGGTTGACCCCGTAGACGATGGTGGCGTCGACATCCGCCTCGCTGGCCATCGGCTGGGAAAACAGCACCCGCGGCGCACCGGCGTCGAGGAAACGCTGGCCATCTTCGCGGGTGTGGTAGGCACCGGAACATTCGAGCACCAGATCGACGCCCAGGGACGCCCAATCGATGCCTTCGGGGGTGGCACTGCGCAGGACCTTCACGCAGTTGCCATTGATATGCAGACAATCGCCGTCGACCTTCACCTCGCCGGGAAACCGGCCGTGGGTGGAGTCGAAGCGTGTCAGGTATTCGATGCTGGCCATGTCGGCCAGATCGTTGATCGCGACTATCTCGAACCCGGCCGCCGCCCCCCGCTCGAACAGGGCACGCAAGACGCAACGACCGATCCGGCCGTAGCCGTTGAGTGCAACTTTATAGCGACGCGGTTGAGGCATGGGGTTCTCGATTACCGGGGTGAATCCATCAGGGCCGCGTTGCCTGTTCCATTGTCATCGCGGGCAAGCCTCGCGCCTACAGGATCTCGGTGATCTGTAGAAGCGAGGCTTGCCCGCGAAGAACAGCAGGCAACGCAACCGGCGGACTTAGTCTTCCAGCAGCTCTTCAGCCTGACCCAGGATGTTGTCCAGGGTGAAACCGAACTCTTCGAACAAGGCCGGCGCCGGGGCCGACTCGCCGTAGGTGGTCATGCCGATGACGCGACCTTCCAGGCCGACGTACTTGTACCAGTAGTCCGCGTGGGCGGCCTCGATGGCGATACGGGCGCTGACCTGCAGCGGCAGGACCGACTGCTTGTAGCCGGCGTCCTGGGCATCGAACACGCTGGTGCATGGCATGGACACCACGCGCACCTTGCGGCCCTGCTCGGTCAGTTTGTCGAAGGCCTGTACCGCCAGGCCGACTTCGGAACCGGTGGCGATCAGGATCAGCTCAGGCTCGCCCGCGCAGTCCTTGAGCACATAGCCGCCGCGGTTGATCTGGGCGATCTGCACCGCGTCGCGGGTCTGATGCTGCAGGTTCTGACGGGAGAAGATCAGCGCCGAAGGACCGTCCTTGCGCTCGATCGCGTTTTTCCAGGCCACCGCCGATTCCACGGCATCGGCTGGGCGCCAGGTGTCGAGGTTCGGGGTGGAACGCAGGCTGGCGATCTGCTCGATCGGCTGGTGCGTCGGGCCGTCTTCGCCCAGACCGATGGAGTCGTGGGTGTAGACGTGGATCACACGCTGCTTCATCAGGGCCGACATGCGTACTGCGTTGCGGGCGTATTCCATGAACATCAGGAAGGTCGCGCCGTAAGGCACCAGGCCACCGTGCAGAGCCACGCCGTTCATGATGGCGGTCATGCCGAACTCGCGCACGCCGTAGTACATGTAGTTGCCGCTGGCGTCTTCGGCGCTGACGCCCTTGCAGCCTTTCCACAGAGTCAGGTTGGAACCGGCCAGATCGGCCGAACCGCCGAGGAATTCCGGCAGCAGCGGGCCGAACGCGTTCAGGGCGTTCTGGCTGGCTTTACGGCTGGCGATGGTTTCGCCCTTGGCCGCGACTTCGGCGATGTAGGCATCGGCCTTTTCGGAGAAGTCGGCCGGCAGGTCACCGCTCAGGCGACGCACCAGTTCGTTGGCCAGCTCGGGGAACGCGGCGGAGTAGGCGGAGAAACGCTGGTCCCACTCGGCTTCGACGGCGCGACCGGTTTCCTTGGCATCCCACTCGGCGTAGATGTCGGCCGGGATTTCGAACGGACCGTGGTTCCACTTCAGGGCGGCGCGGGTCAGGGCGATTTCCTCGGCACCCAGTGGCGCGCCGTGGCAGTCTTCCTTGCCCTGCTTGTTCGGCGAACCGAAGCCGATGGTGGTCTTGCAGCAGATCAGGGTCGGCTGCTCGCTCTTGCGCGCGGTGTCGATCGCGGTCTTGATCTCTTCCGGGTCATGACCGTCGACATTGCGGATCACCTGCCAGTTGTAGGCTTCGAAACGCTTTGGCGTGTCGTCGGTGAACCAGCCTTCGACTTCGCCGTCGATGGAGATGCCGTTGTCATCGTAGAAGGCGATCAGCTTGCCCAGGCCCAGGGTGCCGGCCAGGGAAGCGACTTCGTGGGAAATGCCTTCCATCATGCAGCCATCGCCCAGGAACACGTAGGTGTGGTGGTCGACGACGTTATGGCCGGGACGGTTGAACTGCGCCGCCAGGACTTTTTCCGCCAGGGCGAAGCCCACGGCGTTGGCCAGGCCCTGCCCCAGCGGGCCAGTGGTGGTTTCGACGCCCGGGGTGTAGCCGAATTCCGGGTGGCCCGGGGTGCGGCTGTGCAACTGGCGGAAGCTTTTCAAGTCGTCGATGGTGACGTCGTAGCCGGTCAGGTGCAGCAGCGAGTAGATCAGCATCGAGCCGTGGCCGTTGGACAGCACGAAGCGGTCGCGGTCGGCGAAGGCTGGGTTGCTCGGGTTGTGCTTGAGGTAGTCGCGCCACAGCACTTCGGCGATATCCGCCATACCCATGGGGGCACCGGGATGGCCGCTGTTGGCTTTTTGCACGGCATCCATGCTGAGGGCACGAATGGCGTTGGCACGCTCACGACGGCTTGGCATCGCTGATCTCCTGAGGGTTATCTAAATCGAGTTGATTAAAACGAATCGGAAAAAAGGCGTGCATTTTCCCTCAGCCGGTAGGCCGGGGGCAATGACAGATAGTCACTCTGGCGCGTTTTTCCGGCGGACACAGGCGCAATCGCCTGATGAAACCATTCCGCAGTTCGTCTGTAGAGCAGAACAACCGCCGTTAAGCGCCATCCATCGACCAATATCAAAACTTTTTGATATTGACCTTGCGAGCGCCGAGGCGCGTCACTAGACTGCTGGCCCTATGAATCTACGCGCGCCCTCCATCAGCCATGATCACTGCGACGAACTGGCAGCCCTGTGCAAGGCCGGCGGCGATCCGCTGCGGCTGAACGTATTGCGCGCGCTGGCCAACGACTCGTTCGGCGTACTGGAGCTGGCGCAGATCTTCGCCATCGGCCAGTCCGGCATGAGCCACCACCTTAAGGTCCTGGCCCAGGCCGGCCTGGTGGCTACCCGCCGCGAAGGCAACGCGATTTTCTACCGCCGAGCCCTGCCCCACACCGAACTGCTGGGCGGCAAGCTGCACGCCGCCCTGCTGGATGAAGTGGACAACCTGGCGTTGCCTGGCGAAGTACAGGCGCGCATCGGCCTGGTGCACCGCCAGCGGGCGGCCGCCAGCCAGGACTTTTTCGCCCGGGTCGCGGACAAGTTTCGCGCCCAGCAGGACCTGATCGCAGGACTGCCCCAGTACCGCGACAGCGTGCTGACCCTGCTCGACAAGCTGAACTTCACGGACACCGCCACGGCGATCGAAGTCGGCCCCGGGGATGGCAGTTTCCTGCCGGAACTGGCCCGACGCTTCGCCCGGGTGACTGCGCTGGACAACAGCCCGGCCATGCTCGAACTGGCACGCCAGGTCTGTGAACGCGAAGCGCTGGCTAACGTCAGCCTGCAACTGGCCGATGCATTGAATGGCGTGAGCCTGATGGCCGATTGCGTGGTGCTGAACATGGTCCTGCACCATTTCGCCGCGCCGGCCGATGCGCTCAAGCCCATGGCCGGTTTGCTGCAACCAGGCGGCAGCCTGTTAGTGACAGAGTTGTGCAGCCACAACCAGAGTTGGGCCAGGGAGGCCTGCGGTGATCTCTGGCTGGGGTTCGACCAGGACGACCTGGCCCGCTGGGCCACCGCTGCGGGATTGGTTCCCGGGGAAAGTCTGTATGTAGGTTTACGTAATGGTTTCCAGATCCAGGTCCGCCACTTTCAGCGACCGGCTGGCGACACTCACCATCGGTAAATTTTAGGAAACCGTCGAGATGAGCGAATACTCCCTTTTCACCTCCGAGTCCGTGTCCGAAGGGCATCCGGACAAAATCGCCGACCAGATTTCCGATGCGGTGCTGGACGCCATCATTGCCCAGGACAAGCACGCTCGCGTAGCGGTGGAAACCCTGGTCAAGACCGGCGTGGCCATCGTCGCCGGCGAAGTCACCACTTCGGCCTGGGTCGACCTGGAGCAGATCGTTCGTGACGTGATCTGCGACATCGGCTACACCAGCTCCGACGTCGGCTTCGACGGCGCGACCTGCGGCGTGATGAACATCATTGGCAAGCAGTCTCCCGACATCAATCAGGGCGTCGACCGCGCCAAGCCTGAAGACCAGGGCGCCGGCGACCAGGGCCTGATGTTCGGCTACGCCAGCAACGAAACCGACGTGCTGATGCCAGCCCCGATCACCTTCTCGCACCAGCTGGTGCAGCGTCAGGCCGAAGCCCGCAAGTCCGGCCTGCTGCCGTGGCTGCGCCCGGACGCCAAGTCCCAGGTCACCTGCCGTTACGAAGGCGGCAAGGTGGTGGGTATCGACGCTGTTGTCCTGTCGACCCAGCACAACCCTGACGTGTCGTACAAGGACCTGCGCGAAGGCGTGATGGAACTGATCGTCAAGCACGTGCTGCCGGCCGAACTGCTGTCCAAGGACACCCAGTTCCACATCAACCCGACCGGCCAGTTCATCATCGGCGGCCCGGTGGGCGACTGCGGCCTGACCGGTCGCAAGATCATCGTCGATAGCTACGGCGGCATGGCCCGTCACGGCGGCGGCGCGTTCTCCGGCAAGGACCCATCGAAGGTCGACCGTTCGGCCGCCTACGCCGGTCGTTACGTGGCCAAGAACATCGTTGCCGCCGGCCTGGCCGAGCGTTGCGAGATCCAGGTGTCCTACGCCATCGGCGTGGCACAACCGACTTCGATCTCGCTGAACACCTTCGGCACCGGCAAGATCAGCGACGACAAGATCATCAAGCTGGTCCGCGAAGTGTTCGACCTGCGTCCTTACGCGATCACCACCATGCTCGACCTGCTGCACCCGATGTACCGCGAGACCGCGGCGTACGGCCACTTCGGCCGCACCCCGCAAACCAAGACCGTGGGTGACGATACGTTCAGCACCTTCACGTGGGAAAAGACCGACCGCGCCGAAGCCCTGCGCGCTGCTGCCGCCCTGTAATCGGGGCAACGCAAAAAGCCCCGCAAGGTTCGCCTTGCGGGGCTTTTTTGTGGCCGAAGGTTTCATGACTGGCCGCGCCAACCCGCGTCTTTCCGTGGCCGGACGCCCAAACCCTCCCCTCGCAATACCCGGCAACCCATCCGCCCTTTCGCCCTCCCACCCGCCGCTCTAGCCTGCAACCTGACTCTCCCGAGCAAGGATGCTCCCCATGCCCTACAGATCGCTTCTGCTGGCCGGCCTTTGCCTGGCCGCCCTCTCCCTGCCGAGCCTCGCCAGGGATTGCCCGGACTGGACACCCGCCCAGGCACAGACCGAAACACTAGCCCTGCAGCAACAGATCGACCGCTGGGACGACAGCTACCACCGCGCAGGCCAGTCACCGGTGGCCGACGAGCTGTACGACCAGTCCCGGGCCCGGCTCGAGCAATGGCAACGCTGCTTTCCCGGCGCCACCGCGGAACGCGCCAACCCGCTGCGCAGCGCCCGCGGCACAGTGCCCCACCCCATTGCCCATACCGGCATGGACAAACTGGCGGATGAAAACGCCGTGCGACGGTGGCTCGCCAGGCGCGAGGAGGTCTGGGTGCAACCCAAGGTCGACGGCGTGGCCGTGACCCTGATCTATCGCCAGGGACAGTTCCAGCAAGCCATCAGCCGCGGCGATGGCCTTCAGGGCCAGGATTGGACCACTCCCGCCCAGTTGATCGAGGCCATCCCCAAACGCCTGCCCGAACCTCGGGACCTGCTGCTCCAGGGCGAGCTTTTTTGGCGCCAGGACCGACACATCCAGGCCAGGGCCGGCAGCCTGAATGCCCGCGGCCAGGTCGCCGGCCTGCTGGCCCGCAACGCACTGGATGCACGGCAGGCCAGCCAGATCGGGCTGTTCGTCTGGGACTGGCCGCAGGGCCCGAGCACCTTGCCGGAGCGACTGGCCGGCCTCAAGGCCCTGGGGTTTCCCCTGAGCAGCGAATACAGCCAGCGCATCGACACTTTCGCCGAGGCCCGCCGCTGGCGAGAGCACTGGTATCGCACGGCCCTGCCCTTCGCCAGCGACGGCATCGTCCTGCGCCAGAGCAGGCGCCCGGAGGCGCAACGCTGGCAAGCCAGCGCGCCCTACTGGATCGCCGCCTGGAAGTACCCGTTCGCCCAGGCCCTGGCCCTGGTGCGCAAGGTCGACTTCAAGATCGGCCGTACTGGCCGGATCACCCCGGTGCTCGAGCTTGAGCCGGTGCGCCTGGACGACCGGCAGGTCGCACGGGTCAGCCTGGGTTCGCTGGCGCGCTGGCAAGCCCTGGATATCCGCCCCGGCGACCAGGTGTCCCTGAGCCTGGCCGGCCTGACCATACCGCGCCTGGATGAGGTGGTACTGCGCGCGACCCGGCGCCTGCCGGTACAGGCCCCGGACGCCGCGGCCTTCCATGCGCTCAGTTGCTGGCAACCCCTGCCCGGCTGCCGGAGCCAGTTCCTCGCCCGCCTGACCTGGCTCAGCGGCAAGTCCGGGCTGGACCTGCCCCATGTGGGCCCCGGCACCTGGAATAAACTTTTGGACGCACAACTTATCAATGGACTGGTCGATTGGTTGACCCTCGACCCTGCGGAGCTTGCTAACATTGCCGGCCTTGGCGAACGCAGCGTCGCGCGCCTGCTGGACAGCCTGCGCAGTGCCCGCCAACGGCCGTTTCAGCGTTGGCTCAAGGCCCTCGGGCTGCCACCGACCGGCAACGCCAGGCTCGAACAGGATTGGGCCGCATTGGCGGCCAGGACCACCGAACAATGGCAGGACGAAAGCGCTATCGGCCCGGAACGCGCCGCTCAGTTGAGCGCCTTTTTCCGCGATCCGCAGGTCCTGGCCTTGAGTGAAAAATTACGTGCCGCCGGGATCGAAGGCTTCTGAGCCCCTTGCATCCGACGGCGTTGAACCCAAGTGGCGCGAATGGCTCAAACAGCCCATTGCCCACACCCGATATACAGGCCTTTTCACCCGGAGCCTTTATGAAATTTCTTGCACCCTTCACCCTTTTCGCCGCGCTGAGCCTGAGCGCCGGCGCCCTGATGGCGGCCGAGCCGGCCCCGGAACTCACCGGCTGCGCCGCCAAGCGCCAGGCCATCAGCACCCAGATCGAACAGGCCAAGGCCCACGGCAACAGCGAGCAGCAGGCCGGCCTGGAAAAGGCCCTGAGCGAAACCACCGCCAACTGCACCGATGCCTCGCTGAAAAAGGAGCGGGAAAACAAGGTGCTGGAAGCCAAGCATGAAGTCAGCCGGCGTCAGGCCGACCTGGACAAGGCCATGAAAAAAGGCGACGCCGAGAAGATCATCAAGCGCAAGGACAAGCTCGCCGAATCCCGCAAGGAACTCCAGGAAGCCCTCGACGAGCTGGACAAGTAGACCCGACGGCAGAAGCACCTGCCGCAGGCCTCTCAGGCAATGGGATCAGTGATCGCGAAACTCTTTATGGCAGGCGCTGCAGGCATCTTCGACCTTCTGCACCGCCGGCCCCAGGTTGCTGGCCTTGTACGGCTGGACCTGGCTGGCAATCACCAGTTCGCCGGTGGCCGCCTCGAGGGTACGGGCCAGTTCCTGGAAACGCGCCTGCTTCTGCCAGACATCGTCGGTCGCGCTGGTCTGCCCTTGCTCCTTGACCTGGGGGAAGTGCTTCCAGGGTTCGTGGGACAGGTTGTCCAGCTTGATGGCGCCCTCGGTAAAACGCGGGCCGTCGAACGGGATACGCCCACGGAGCATGCCGCCCAGGTCTTCGCCGGTCTTGAGCATCTGCTTGAAGATCGCCTTGCGCTGGCCCAGCGGAGAGTTCGGATCGACACCGCCACAGGCGGACAACGTCAGGCAGGCCAGCAATACAACAGAGAGTCTTTTAAGAGTCATGGTGGCTTCGGGTCACGGGAAACGGCCGCCAGTATCCTCGCCTGCCCGGCAAAGACCAATAGCCCTATTAACAATATGGATTGCCCACAGGCGCCAGGCGCCCAGGCAAACCCCAAAGGAAATCCCCAATGAACACCCGCTTCAAACTGTGGCGCCGACACCTGGCCTGGGCCTTGCCGACCGCGATCCTGCTGGCCGGCTGCAATGGCGGCGACATCGGCAAGCCACCCCAGACCCACGCCATCGCCACCTATACCAGCGCCAGCTGGGAGGCCTTGCCCGCGGTGTCCGACAACGACCTGCTGGCCGGTTTCGGCTCCTGGCGCAGCGCCTGCACCCGGCTCAAGGCCGACCCGGTGTGGGGCCCGACCTGCGCAACAGCCGCCAATGTGCCGCTCACCGCCCTCGATGTCCGCAGCTTCCTCAAGCAACACCTGGACGTCTATGGCCTGCGCTCGGCCAGTGGCAGCAGCAATGGCCTGATCACCGGCTACTACGAACCGGTCTACCCCGGCAGCCTGACCCAGACCGCCAGCGCTTCAGTGCCGGTCTATGGCGTGCCGGAAGACATGATCGTAGTCGCCCTCGACAGCATTTACCCCGAGCTCAAGGGCAAGCGCCTGCGCGGCCGCCTCGAAGGCCGGGTGCTGAAACCCTACGACGATGCCGCGACCATCGAGAGCAAAGGGGTCAAGGCCCCGGTGATCGCCTGGCTGACCGACCCGATGAACCTGCAATTCCTGCAGATCCAGGGCTCGGGCCGCATCCAGCTGGAAGACGGGCGCCAGCTGCGCATCGGCTACGCCGACCAGAACGGTCATCCGTACCGCCCCATCGGCCGCTGGCTGGTGGACCAGGGTGAGCTGAAGAAAGAAGACGTGACCATGGGCACCATCGCCGCCTGGGCCAAGGCCAACCCGAACCGCATCCCGGAACTGCTGGGCAGCAACCCCAGCTACGTGTTCTTCAACCGCAACCCGGACAGCAACGAAGGCCCGCGCGGTTCGCTGAACGTACCGCTGACGTCCGGCTACAGCGTGGCGGTGGACCGCAAGGTGATCCCCCTGGGCAGCCTGCTGTGGCTTTCCACCACCCGCCCGGATGGCAGTAACCTGATCCGCCCGGTGGCGGCGCAGGACACCGGCGGAGCGATCGCCGGCGAAGTGCGCGCCGACCTGTTCTGGGGCACCGGCGATGCGGCCGGACAACTGGCGGGGGACATGAAGCAGCAGGGCCAGATCTGGATGCTGTGGCCCAAGGGCGCCACGCTGCCGAAAGTGCCTGAGGTTGCCGACAGCAAATGATCCCGTAGCCGCTGCTGGGGCTGCGCTCGGACGGGCGGCATTGCGATGCAGCGGCCGTAAGGGGCCAACGCGGTTAGCCAGACCCAACGCATTCTCAGGTTTTGCGCCTGCTGCGCAGGCGATCGCAGCCTCGCGGGCTCGGCAGCGGCTACAGGGTCGGGGCCAGGTCAGATCGAAACGAAAAACAGGCTGGCGATCAGCGCCATGCCAACGAACCAGACCAGCGAACGCAACGTCGCCCAGTCCGCCAGGTAGCAGATGATGTACAGCAGGCGGCTGGTGATGAACAGCACCGCGATGACATCGATGGTCACCAGTTCGGCGACGTTGGCGATATGGGCGATGATCACCCCGGCGGCAAAGGCCGGGGTCACTTCGAAACTGTTGAGCTGCGCCGAATTCGCCCGCTTGGCGAACCCCTGGAGGGTTTCGAGGTAGGCCCGCGGATCGTGGTTCTGCCGCATGCCAAAGTTGCCACCGCTGAACTTGGCGAGGCTGTTGCACAGGTAAGGCAGGAAGATGGCGATCAATACACACCAGAATGCGACGGTCATGGCAGAGTCCTTTTTAACGTCATGAGAGGGAGCGGGTCAGGCCTTCATCACCAGCATGCCGATCAGCACCAACCCACAGGCTAAGAGCCGGGGTCGGCCGAAAGGTTCTTTCAGGTAGCGCATGCCGAACAGCACCACCAGGACTACGCTGATTTCCCGCAGCGCCGCCGCCTCGGCGATCGACCCCAGCTGCATGGCCCACAGCACCAAAGCGTAGCTGAACAACACGCAGAACCCGACGCTCAGCCCCAGCCGCCATTGTTCGCGCCAGAACAGGCTGAAGGCCGCCCGCTTGCGCAGCAGCGCCAACAGCGGGAAGGGCCAGGCGCTGAGCAGCGTCACCCACACCAGGTAATCCAGCGGATGGGGCCAGCGACGCAATGCCTGGCCATCGATAAAGGTGTAGCAACCGATGCACAGGCCGATCAGCGCCACCACCGGCAGCATCGACCACGGCAGCCGGTCGCCGCCACCGCCCTGCCACAGCAGGCACAGCATGCCCAAGGGGATCAGCAGGATGCCGAGGATCTGCTGGAGGCTGAGCACCTCGCCCGCGAAGACCAGGGTCAGGGCCAGCACCACCAGAGGCGAAAGACCGCGCATCAGCGGATAGACCAGGCCCAGGTCGCCGACCCGATAGGCCTGGATCAACAGGTAGCGGTAGAGTAATTCGAACAGCGCCGAGGCCAGGATCCACGGCCAGAGTTCCAGCGGCGGCCACTCGACGAACCCCAGCGTCAGCGCCACGAACAACAGGGCGACGCTGTCCATGCAAGCCACCACCAGCAAGCGCTCGCCACTGAATTTGATCAGGGTATTCCACGCCGCATGCAGCAGCGCCGCCACCAGTACCAGAGTTGTCGCCAGCACCTCGCACTCCCTGTTTACTTGAAGAGAATCGATTCACCTGAGCACCGCGCCTGTCTATACTGACGCCGACCACGCCGCACTCAGTTGCGCATTATCTATTCCAATAATTTCTGCCACCGCCCACTCCGGCCCCGATCTGCTGGAGGAGCAACGGCGGCATGCGTATGCCTGGGCAACGCGTCAAGACTACCGACAGAGAACCCTCGCATGCCACTTGCCTTGCTCGCACTGGCTGTTGCCGCCTTCGGCATCGGCACCACTGAATTCGTCATCATGGGCCTGCTGCCCGATGTCGCCCGCGACCTGTCCGTCAGCATTCCCGACGCCGGCCTGCTGATCACCGGCTATGCCCTGGGCGTGGTGTTCGGCGCACCGATCCTCGCCGTCGGCACCGCCAACATGCCCCGCAAGGCCACGCTGCTGGGCATGACCCTGATGTTCATCCTCGGCAACGTGCTCTGCGCGCTGGCGCCGAACTACGCCACGCTGATGGCGGCGCGGGTGATTACCGCGCTGTGCCACGGCGCGTTCTTCGGCATCGGCTCGGTGGTGGCCGCCGGCCTGGTGGCGCCGAACAAGCGGGCCCAGGCCATCGCCATGATGTTCACCGGCCTGACCCTGGCCAACGTGCTCGGCGTGCCGCTGGGCACGGCGCTGGGGCAGTACGCCGGCTGGCGCTCGACCTTCTGGGCGGTGTCGCTGATCGGCGTGCTCGCCGCCCTTGCCCAATGGCTCTGGCTGCCCCGGCACATCGCCATGGACAAGGCCAACCTGGCCAGCGAATTCCGGGTGCTGGGCAAGGCCAACGTGCTGCTGGCCCTGGGCATGAGCGTGCTGGCTTCCACCAGCCTGTTCAGCGTCTTCACCTATATCGCGCCGATCCTGCAGGATGTCACCGGCGTCAGCCCCCACGGCGTGACCATCATGTTGCTGCTGTTCGGCGTCGGCCTGACCGGCGGCAGCATGCTCGGCGGACGCCTGGCCGACAGCCGCCTGCTGCCGTCGCTGGTGGCCATGGCGCTGGCCGTGGTACTGGTGCTGGCCGCGTTCAGCCAGACCAGCCGGGCACTGATCCCGGCGGCGATCACCCTGCTGTTGTGGGGCGTCTTCGCCTTCGCCCTGTGCCCGATCCTGCAACTGCTGATCATCGACCAGGCCCATGAGGCGCCCAACCTGGGTTCAACCCTGAACCAGAGCGCCTTCAACCTGGGCAACGCGGCCGGCGCCTGGATCGGCGGCCTGGTGGTCGCCAGCGGCGCCGACCTGGCCGACCTGCCCTGGACCGGCGCCCTGGTCGGCGGGCTGACGGTACTGACCGCGCTGTTTTTCATTTACCTGCAACGTCGCCAGTCCGCCGCGGTCAACGTAGCGGGCTGAACCTCGCCAAGACCGCCGAGCGCGCAGTCGATTGCGACCGCGCCTCGGGACCGGCTCCGGCCAACTCGCCGCCAGAGAAATCTGAACTTTCCTGGCCGGTGTGCCCCGGGCCGCCAGCGGCCCATCCAACCCTTGCCCGATGGTTTTCGGGCGTTCTTTTCACGCTTCTAATCCAAAGGACTCCGGATGCTTGAACTCGTTGCCGCCTTCATCTGCCTGACCACCCTGCTCACCTACGTCAACTTCCGCTTCATCGGCCTGCCGCCCACCATCGGCGTGATGGTCACCGCCCTGCTGTTTTCCCTGCTGCTGCAAGGTTTGAGCTTCCTCGGCTATCCCGGCCTGGAAGAGCACGTGCAACAGCTGATCGGCCAGATCGACTTTGGCGACCTGCTGATGAACTGGATGCTGTCGTTCCTGCTGTTCGCCGGCGCCTTGCACGTCAACCTCAACGACCTGCGCAGCTACCGCTGGCCCATCGGCCTGTTGGCCACGGTCGGCGTGCTGATCGCCACCTTCGTCATCGGCGGCCTGGCGTACTGGATCTTCGGCCTGTTCGGCTGGCACGTGAGCTTCCTCTATTGCCTGCTGTTCGGCGCCCTGATCTCGCCGACCGACCCGATCGCGGTGCTCGGCGTGCTGCGCACCGCCAACGCCTCCAAGCCGCTGAAGACCACCATCGTCGGCGAATCGCTGTTCAACGACGGCACCGCGGTGGTGGTGTTCACCGTGCTGCTGGGCATCGCCCAGCTCGGCGAAACCCCGACCCTCGGCGCCACTGCCCTGCTGTTTGCCCATGAGGCCATCGGCGGCGTGGTGTTCGGCGGGCTGATCGGTTACCTGGTGTACCTGATGATCAAGAGCATCGAGCCCGGGCGCTGGCCATGGAGCCGG
>NZ_JBNNVU010000114.1:0-15792 GCF_050280705.1 Pseudomonas sp. NPDC089530
GCAACGGGCGGATCGGGAGCTGGTGCCCAGCTGGTTGATTCTCGGCGAAGTGGTCGCCGTGCATATCGCCAAATGGCTGCTCAAGGATGGGGTATGCAGGAGGAGCTGGCCTCGACCCGCTCGCTGCTGCGGGCGCGGCAGACCAAATACAACTTCGCCCACTTCATCGGCACCAGCGCCGCCAGCCTGGAAGTCAAACGCCGCGCCCGACGCAGCGCCAGCACCGACTCGCCGGTGCTGCTGCAAGGCGAGACCGGCACCGGCAAGGAGCTGCTGGCCCAGGCCATCCACGCCGCCTCGCCACGGGCGCACAAGGCCTTCGTCAGCATCAACAGCGCAGCGATTCCCGAAGCCTTGCTGGAGGCCGAATTCTTCGGCACCGCCCCTGGCGCCTTTACCGGCGCCGACCGCAAGGGCCGCGCCGGCAAGTTGCAGATCGCTCAGGGTGGCACCCTGTTTCTCGACGAGATCGGCGACATGCCCCTGCCCCTGCAAAGCAAGCTGCTGCGGGTGCTGCAAGAGAAAGAGTTCGAGCCGGTGGGCTCCAACGAGGTGATCCAGAGCGACGTGCGGGTGATCGCCGCCACCTCCACCGACCTGGAAGCGGCGATCAAGCGCGGCGAATTCCGCGCCGACCTGTATTACCGCCTCAACGTGCTGCCGATCCAGGTGCCGCCGCTGCGCGAGCGCCTGGACGACCTGCCGGCCCTGAGCGAAGCCATCCTCGAAGAACTGCGCAGCCAGCACGAACTGGCCCCCGACGCCCTGGCCCTGCTCGGCCAGCACGCCTGGCCGGGCAATATCCGCGAACTGCGCAATGTGCTGGAACGCTCCGCCCTGCTCAGCGACGACCTGACCCTCAGCGCCGCCGAGCTGCGCGCGGCCATCGGCACCTTCAGCCCGGTGCCGCGCACGGCCAACGCCCCGGTCGCCGAGGTGCTGGCTCATGAAACCTTCGCCGCTGCCCGGGAGCGTTTCGACCGGCAGTTGATCGAGGCGACCCTGGCGCAATGCGCCGGCAAGGTCCACGAAGCCGCGGCGCGCCTGGGGCTGGGGCGTTCGACCCTGTACAAGAAGATGGCGGCGTTGGGGATCGAAGAGTCTCGATAAAGAGACAATCGTCTCAACAGAGAGAAAGAGCCAGCGCTTTGCGCTGATCGCGGGCAAGCCTCGCTCCTACAAGAGCCCTGCACGCTTCTGTAGGAGCGAGGCTTGCCCGCGATGGCGTCCTCAAGGCCGAAAAATATCTCAAAACAGAGACAAAACCCTGCGCCGTCGCCCAAAAAAATACAAAAATACTTATATTTCAATAACTTAATGACATGGCACAAAACTCGCTATAGCCCCTCCACACGCATCACCCCACAAAAATAACAATCCTGGAGAGACACACCATGAGTGTGATCATTGCCCTGGCAGCCCTCGCGCTGTTGATGCTGGCGGCCTACCGTGGCTACAGCGTCATCCTCTTTGCCCCCATCGCCGCCCTCGGCGCCGTCCTGCTCACCGACCCGTCCGCCGTGGCGCCTGCCTTCACCGGGGTGTTCATGGAGAAGATGGTCGGCTTCATCAAGCTGTACTTCCCGGTGTTCCTGCTCGGTGCGGTATTCGGCAAGTTGATCGAGCTGTCGGGCTTCTCCCGCTCTATTGTCGCCGCGGCCATCCGCCTGTTGGGCACCCGCCAGGCGATGCTGGTGATCGTGCTGGTCTGCGCCCTGCTGACCTACGGCGGCGTGTCGCTGTTCGTGGTGGTGTTCGCGGTCTATCCGTTCGCCGCCGAGATGTTCCGCCAGAGCAATATCCCCAAGCGCCTGATCCCGGCGACCATTGCCCTCGGCGCGTTCTCCTTCACCATGGACGCCCTGCCCGGCACCCCGCAGATCCAGAACATCATCCCCAGCACCTTCTTCAACACCACCGCCTGGGCCGCGCCCTGGCTGGGGGTGATCGGCACCGTGTTCGTGTTCTGCGCCGGCATGCTGTTCCTCCAGCGCCAGCGCAACAAGGCGCACAAGGCCGGCGAAGGCTACGGCACGGACCTGCGCAACGAGCCGGAAACCGCCGCCGACATCCAGCTGCCCAACCCCTGGATCGCCCTGTCGCCGCTGCTGCTGGTGGGCCTGATGAACCTGCTGTTCACCCACTGGATCCCCCAGTGGTACGGCAAGACCCACAGCCTGGCCCTGGCCGGCATGGCCGCCCCGGTGCAGACCGACGTGGCCAAGCTCACCGCCATCTGGGCGGTCCAGGCGGCGCTGCTGGTGGGCATCCTGATGGTCCTGGTATTCGGCTTCTCGGCCATCCGCAGCAAGCTCGCCGAAGGCAGCAAAAGCGCGGTCAGCGGCGCCCTGCTGGCGGCGATGAACACCGCCTCGGAATACGGTTTCGGCGCGGTGATCGCCTCCCTGCCGGGTTTCCTGGTGCTCTCGGACTGGCTGAAGAGCATCCCCAACCCGCTGGTCAACGAAGCCATCACCGTGACCCTGCTGGCCGGCATCACCGGCTCCGCGTCCGGCGGCATGAGCATCGCCCTGGCGGCCATGTCGGAGACCTTCATCAGCGCCGCCCACGCCGCCAACATCCCGCTGGAAGTGCTGCACCGGGTGGCCGCCATGGCCAGCGGCGGCATGGACACCCTGCCGCACAACGGCGCGGTGATCACCCTGCTGGCGGTCACCGGCCTGACCCACCGCGAAGCCTACAAGGACATTTTCTGCATTACGCTGATCAAGACCCTGGCCGTTTTCGTTGTGATCGCCACTTTCTACGCCACCGGCATTGTGTGAGGTATCCATGAGCAATCTTGCGGGCAAGACCGCCCTCGTCACCGGCTCCACCAGCGGCATCGGCCTGGGGATAGCCCTGAGCCTGGCCAGGGCCGGCGCCAACTTGATCCTCAACGGTTTCGGCGATGCCTCGAAGGTCATCGCCCAGGTCCAACAGTTCGGCGGCAAGGTCGGCCATCACCCGGCCGACGTCGGCGACCCGGCGCAGATCGCCGACATGCTGGCCTACGCCGAGCGCGAGTTCGGCGGCGTCGACATCCTGGTCAACAACGCCGGCATCCAGCATGTGGCGGCGGTGGAGGAATTCCCGGTGGAGCGCTGGGACTCGATCATCGCCATCAACCTGTCCTCGGTGTTCCACAGCACCCGCCTGAGCCTGCCGGGCATGCGCGCCAAGGGCTGGGGGCGAATCGTCAATATCGCCTCGGTGCACGGCCAGGTCGGTTCGGTGGGCAAGGCCGCCTATGTGGCGGCCAAGCACGGGGTGATCGGCCTGACCAAAGTGGTGGGCCTGGAGACCGCCACCAGCAACGTCACCTGCAACGCTATCTGCCCGGGCTGGGTGCTGACCCCGCTGGTGCAGAAACAGATCGACGACCGCGCCGCGGCCGGGGTCGACCCGCAACAGGCCCAGCACGACCTGCTGGCGGAAAAACAGCCGTCCCTGGAGTTCGTCACCCCTACGCAACTGGGCGAACTGGTGCTATTCCTGTGCAGTGAGGCCGGCAGCCAGGTGCGTGGCGCGGCGTGGAATATCGACGGCGGCTGGCTGGCGCAATAAAGGCGGCATCAGCCCCTGTAGCCTGCACAGGAGGTGCGCGGCACTAACGAACGACGCAGAACCCTGTAGCCGCTGGCGCAGCCTGCGATCGACCGGAACGGTCGCAGCGCTCTCCAGCCCCCCGGAGGTCCTGCGGACCTATCGCAGCCTGCGGCAGCGGCTACAAAAGCGCGTGACAAGATAGAGTTGTGTGCATCAGAAGAATAAGAGGCCTCTATGTCCGAACTACTCTGGCAACCCAGTGCCGAGCGCATCAGCAAGACCCGCATGGAAGCCTTCCGGCGCCTGGTCAATCACCGTCACGATCTGGACCTGGCTGACTACCCCGCCCTGCACCAATGGAGCATCGAACAGCGCGAAGCCTTCTGGCAGGCGATCGTCGATTTCTTCGATGTCGAGTTCCATAACCCGCCCAGCGCGGTGCTGGTCGAAGGCCCGGCGATGCCCGACGCCCGCTGGTTCCCCGACGCCACCCTGAACTTCGCCGAACACCTGCTCAAGCGCCGTGACGACGGCGTCGCGGTGGTAGCGATCAACGAGAACGGCCAGCGCGAGCAACTGACCTGGAACCAACTGGCGGCCCATGTCGCCGGCCTGCAGGACAGCCTGCGAGCGGCCGGGGTCGGCCTCGGCGACCGGGTCGCCGCCTGCATGCCCAACACCTGGCAGACCCTGGTGGGCATGCTCGCCACCACCAGCCTGGGGGCCATCTGGTCCTGCTCCTCACCGGACTTCGGCACCCATGGGGTGATCGACCGCTTCGGCCAGATCGAACCCAAGGTGCTGCTCACCTGCGCCGGCTACCGCTACGCCGGCAAGGACATCGACCAGACAGCCAAGGTCAACGAGGTCCTCGAACGCCTGCCGTCCGTGGAGCAGTTGCTGATCGTGCCCTACGCCCGGCCCCAGGCGCAGGCCGGCGACTACCGGACCCAGGCCAGGGTCAGCCTGTGGGACGACTTCTACCGCCCCGGCGGCGAGCCGGCATTCGTCGCCGTGCCCTTCGCCCACCCGCTGTACATCCTCTATTCCAGCGGTACCACCGGGGTGCCCAAGTGCATCGTCCACAGCACCGGCGGCACGCTGTTGCAGCACCTCAAGGAACACGGCCTGCACTGCGACCTGCACCGCGACGAGGTGCTGTTCTACTACACCACCTGCGGCTGGATGATGTGGAACTGGCTGGTCTCCGGGCTGGCGGTGGGCGCCACAGTGGTGCTGTACGACGGCTCGCCGTTCCACCCGGGGCCCCAGCACCTGGTGGACCTGATCGACCAGGAAGGCATCAGCGTCTTCGGCACCAGCCCCAAGTACCTGGTGGCCCTGGAGAAGGCCGGCATCGAGCCGTGCCGCAGCCATGCCCTGGCCAGCCTCAAGACCCTGCTCTGCACCGGTTCGCCACTGTCGCCGCAAAGCTTCGACTACGTGTACCGCGCGTTCAAACAGGACCTGTGCCTGGCCTCGATGTCCGGCGGCACCGATATCGTCTCCTGCTTCATCATCGGCAACCCGCTGCTGCCGGTGCGCCGTGGCGAGATGCAGGGCAAGGGCCTGGGCATGGCGGTCGAGGTGTGGAACGACCAGGGCCAGCCGCGGCTCGGGGAAAAAGGCGAACTGGTGTGCACCCGGCATTTCCCGGCCATGCCCATCGGCCTGTGGCACGACCCGCAGCAGGAAAAACTGCGCGCCTCCTACTTCAGCCTGTTCCCCGGGGTCTGGGCCCAGGGCGACTACGCCGAACAACTGGCCGACGGTGGCTGGCTGATCCACGGCCGCTCGGACGCCGTGCTCAACCCCGGCGGCGTGCGCATCGGTACCGCGGAAATCTACCGTCAGGTGGAAAAGCTGGAGCAGGTGGTGGAAAGCCTGGCCATCGGCCAGAGCTGGGAGCATGACGTGCGGGTAGTGCTGTTCGTGCGCCTGCGGGACGGCGTGCAACTGGACGAGGCCCTGCAAGAGCAGATCCGCCAGGTGATCCGCGCCAACACCACGCCGCGCCATGTGCCGGCGAAGATCCTCGCGGTCACCGACATTCCGCGGACCATCAGCGGCAAGATCGTCGAGCTGGCGGTGCGCAATGTGGTGCACGGCCTGCCGGTGAAAAACACCGACGCCCTGGCCAACCCCGAGGCGCTGGAGCAGTTCCGCGACCGGCCGGAATTGCGCAGCTAGCCTTGAGGGCCTCATCGCGGGCAAGCCTCGCTCCTACAGAAGCACCGGTGTTTTTTGTAGGAGCGAGGCTTGCCCGCGAGAGGCCGGACCTGCCCACCGCCCATCTCGCCTGCCCCCGCCAAACTGGTCATACGCGGCAAAAGCGGGTGAAATACCCGCCACACCCACGCGCTGACAGATGACACCCCCGACATGAACGCACCCTCCTCCGCCAGCGAAGCCGAAACCCTGATCGCCCGACTGGACTGGGCCGCCACGCCGCTGGGCGCGGTCGAGCGCTGGCCGCAGAGCCTGCGCACCGCGGTGGACATCGTGATCCACTCACCGATGCCGATGCTGCTGTTGTGGGGCTCGCAGCTGACGCAGATCTACAACGACGGCTTCGCCCTGCTGGCCGGCAACAAGCACCCGGGCGCCTTCGGCCAGCCGACCCATCTGACCTGGCCGGAATTCGAGGATTTCACCGCACCGATCTACAGCGCCGTACTGCAAGGCCAGGTGCGCAGCTTCAGCGAAAAACCCTTTACCCTGCAGCGCCAGGGCCGCGCGACGGAGGTCTGGCTGGACCTGACCTACAGCCCGATCCGCGACGAAAGCGGCGCGGTCGCCGGGATCCTGGTCACCAGCATCGAGACCAACGAGCGCCGGCGCATCGCCCTGGAGCTGGAGCAGCGCTCGGCGGCCAGCCTCAAGGCCCAGCACGCCAGCGAAGAACGCCTGCAACTGGCGCTGGCCGCCACCGACGCGGTGGGCACCTGGGACTGGGAGATCGGCGAAGACCGCTTTATCGCCGACGCCCACTTCGCCCTGCTGCACAGCGTCGACCCGGCCCTGGCCGGGCAACTGCCCATCAGCGAATACCTCAAGGGCGTGCACCCGGAAGACCGCGGCATGGTGGCGCGCAGCATCAAGCACTGCATCACCCACGGCACCGAGTACGCCGAGGAATACCGCCTACAACAGCCCGACGGCCAGGTCCGCTGGGTCTTCGCCCGCGGGCGCTGCTACAAGGATCACCACGGCCGGCCGGTGCGCTTCCTCGGCGCCGCCCTGGACCTGACCGACCGCAAGCAGATGGAACAGGCGCTGCGCCAGAGCCAGACCGAGTTGCAGCTGATCATCAACGCCATGCCGGTGCTGATCGGCTATGTCGACCGCGAGGAACGCTTTCGCCTGAACAACAGCGCCTACCTCGACTGGTACGGCCTGACCCCGCAGGAGCTGTACGGCCGGACCATCCGCGAAGTGATCGGCGACGAACTCTACGCCACCCGCGCCGAGCAGATCGCCGCCGCCCTGGCCGGCAAGCCCTGCAGTTTCGAGGCCCGCTCGCCGCACCGCGACGGCCGCGCGCGGCATGCGCTGATGAAGTACCTGCCGCGCTACGGCGGCGACGGCGCGATCAACGGCTTCTACATCTTCGTCAGCGACGAAACCGAGCGCAAACAGACCGAGGAAGCCCTACTCAACCTCAACGAAACCCTGGAAGAACGGGTGGCCGAGCGCACCCAGGCGCTGGCCGCCGCCAACCAGCGCCTGCAGAGCGAGATGTTCGAGCGCGAACGCGCCGAAGACGCCCTGCGCCACGCGCAGAAGATGGAAGCCGTGGGCCAGCTCACCGGCGGCATCGCCCACGACTTCAACAACATGCTCACCGGCATCATCGGCAGCCTGGAGCTGATGCAGCGCTACATCGACAACGATCGGGGCGATGAAATCGGCCGTTTCACCGACGCCGCCATGTCCTCGGCCAAGCGCGCCGCCGCCCTCACCCACCGCCTGCTGGCGTTCTCGCGACGCCAGTCCCTGGACCGCAAGCCGCTGGAGCCGAACCAGCTGGTGCATTCGCTGCACGACCTGTTCAACCACACCAAGGGCGAGCATATCGAGCTGAAGATGAACCTGGGCAGCAACGTCTGGCCGATCAACAGCGACGCCAGCCAGCTGGAGAACGCCCTGCTCAACCTGGTGATCAACGCCCGCGACGCCATGCCCGACGGCGGCGTGCTGACCATCGAGACCGCCAACAGCTACCTCAACGGCAGCGACCTGGGCACCCTGGAACCGGTCAAGGCCGGCGACTACGTGATGCTCGGGGTCAGCGACAACGGCGCCGGCATGACCCCGCGGGTGCTGGCCAAGGCCTTCGACCCGTTCTTCACCACCAAGCCCATCGGCCAGGGCACGGGCCTGGGGCTGTCGATGATCTACGGCTTCGCCCAGCAGTCCGGCGGCCACCTGACCATCACCAGCGAACCGGGCCAGGGCACCAGCGTGCGCCTGTACCTGCCGCGCCTGCACAGCAGTGCCCAGGCCGACAGCCAGGCATCGGCCAGCGCCGAAGCGCCCTACGCGGTGGCGGGTGAGTCGGTGATCCTGGTGGAAGACGACCCGGCGGTGCGCATGCTGGTGCTCAATGTCCTGAGCGAACTGGGCTACACCGCCTACGAGGCCGAGGACGCCAGGAGCGCCCTGCCGTTGCTGGAATCCGACCTGCGGGTCGACCTGCTGGTGACCGACGTCGGGCTGCCGGGCATGAACGGCCGGCAACTGGCGGAGATCGCCCGCCAGCGCCGGCCGCAGCTCAAGGTGCTGTTCATGACCGGCTACGCGGAAAAGGCCGCCGAGCGCCGGGGGTTTCTCGACGACGGCATGGACCTGATGGCCAAGCCGTTTTCCATCGAGGCCCTGGCCCAGAAGATTCGTCAGATGATCGGCCAGCGCACCTGATTTCAGGCATAATCCGCGGCCGCCGTTTCCCCGCTACAAGGTCACACGCCCATGAAAGCCCAAGCCCGCCACATCCTGGTGAAAACCGCCGAAGAGGCCGAACAGCTCAAGCAGCGCATCGCCAAGGGCGAGGCCTTCGATGTGCTGGCGAAGAAATACTCCACCTGCCCCTCCGGCAAACGCGGCGGCGACCTGGGCGAAGTGCGCCCGGGGCAGATGGTCGGCGCCATCGACCAGGTGATCTTCAAAAAGCCCCTGCGCACCGTGCACGGGCCGATCAAGAGCAAGTTCGGTTACCACCTGGTGCAGGTGTTTTTCCGCGACTGACAGCAGCGCTCATAACGCGCCCCTGTAGCCGCTGCCGAGCCAAGGCGAGGCTGCGATCGCCGGCGCAGCCGGCGCAAAGGCGGTATCCCCGATCTTTCAGGTAGACCGCGTCGCCAGGTTTGGCGGCCCCTGCGGTGCCGATCGCAGCCTCGCTTTGGCTCGGCAGCGGCTACAGGGCTACGGGTGTCAGGTTCTTGGAATCAGCGCTCCGGGCGCCTGGATTACCCGGCTCGCCAGACGATGTCCGGCCTCGGCGGCCTGCTGCGGGTCGCCGCCCAGCAAACGACACGCCAGATACGCCGCGCTGAAGGAGTCCCCCGCCGCCGTGGTATCCACCACCTTCGCCACCCGCTGGGCCGGCACGCTGAACGACTCGCCATGGCAACGGACCAGACAGGCGTCGGCACCGCGCTTGAGCACCACTTCCGGGGTCTGCGGGTAAGCGGCGAACACCGCGTCACTGTCGCCATAACCGAACAGCGCCTGCTCATCGTCCTGGGTCAGCAACGCCAGATCGACATACGCCAACACCTCGCGATACGCCGCCTGCGCCTGCGCCACCGAGGCCCACAGCCGTGGCCGGTAGTTGTTGTCGAAGACGATCCAGGCACCCCGCCGCCGTGCTTCTACCAGGGTCTCGATCAACCTTTTGCGCCCCCGCTCGCCGAGGACTGCCAAGGTGATACCGCTGAAATACAGCACCGCGTAATCCGGCAGCGCCGCCAGGATCGGCTCGGCCGCCGGCGTGGTGAAGCAGTCGCGCACCGCCGCCTCGTTGCGCCAATAGAGAAAGCGCCGCTCGCCCTGGGCATCGGTCTGGATGCAGTACAGGCCCGGCAGGCGCCCCGGCAGACGCTGAACCATGCCCAGGCCAATACCTTCCTCGGCCCAGCTGCGGCACATCGCGTCGCTGAAACTGTCGTCACCCAGGGCAGTGACGTAATCCACCCGGGCGCCCGCGCCCAACTCCCGGGCCAGGTACACGGCGGTGTTCAGGGTGTCGCCGCCGAAGCTCTGTTGCAGGCTGCCGTCGGCGCGGTGTTGCAGTTCGATCATGCATTCGCCGATCAGGGCGATGCGCGGGTTGGAGGTGTTCATGATGAAGATGTCCCTGACAGTTTTTTGTTGTTGGAGAGAACGTCATCGCGGGCAAGCCTCGCTCCTACGGATTCGAGTCGTACACCCAATGGGCGAACGATCAAAAATCCCGTAGGAGCGAGGCTTGCCTGCGATCACCTGCGCAGCAGGTGCCAGACCTCAGAAACAGGTCTCCATGCTCTCCAGCACCTGCAACCGCTCATCCACCAACAACCCGCTGCGCCACTTGTCGAAGGTCAGGCACGGATGCGAAGTACCGAAGGCAATGATGTCCCCCACCCGCAACTCCACCCCCGGCGCTACCGTCATGAACGCATGCTGGTCCATCACTGCCGTCACCGTGCAAGCACTCACGTCATCGCCCTGGGCCGGCAGCACGCCCGCCTTGTAGCGCAACAACGGCACTGGCAAGCCGGCGTCATAAGCCACGTCGCGCTTGCCCAGGGCGATCACCGCAAACCCCGGCTCCGGCAGCGATTGCACATGGGCCCAGACTTCCAGCGCCGGGCGCAGCCCCTCGTGCAGATCGCTACGCCGGTCGAGCACGCAGCACTGCGCCTCTTTATAGATGCCATGGTCATGGGCCACGTAACTGCCGGGCCGCAGCACACTGAGGAAGCGCCCCTGGGCGTTCTGCGCCTCGAAGGACTCGGCGATCAGGTCGTACCAGGCCGACCCCGACGCGGTGATGATCGGCTTGGCGATGGCGAACAGCCCCTCGTCCTGCAACTGCACCGCCAGGCGCACCAGGGACGCGGCGAACTCACGGATGCCACTGACAGCGTGATCGCCATGGATCACCCCTTCGTAACCCTCGATGCCACACAGGGCCAAGGCCGGTTGCGCCTGGATCGCCTTGGCCAGTTCCAGCACTTCCTGCTCGCTGCGGCAGCCACAGCGCCCGCCGACCACGCCGTATTCGATCATCACGTTCAGGCGCACCCCGCGCGCGGCGAAGAACTGCCCGAGGTCGGCAACGTTGTCCGGGTGGTCGACCATGCAATAGAAGTCGAACGCCGGGTCGGCCAACAGCTCGGCGATCAGCGCCATGTTCGGCGCCCCCACCAATTGATTAGCCATCAGCACCCGGCGCACGCCGTGGGCGTAAGCCGCGCGGGTCTGCACCGCGGTGGCCAGGGTGATGCCCCAGGCGCCCGCCTCCAGCTGGCGGCGGAACAGCGCCGGGGTCATGCTGGTCTTGCCGTGGGGCGCCAGCTCGGCGCCGCTGTCGCTGACGAACTGTTGCATCCAGCGAATGTTGTGTTCCAGGGCCTCGCGGTGCAGCACCAGGGCCGGCAGGCTGACGTCGCGCACCAAACTCGCGCCGGCTGGGGCCGCGCCCTTTTCCACGGCGGCATTGATCAAGGCAGAAGACATGTTCGAACTCCTCAGCACACAGGCATTAGTCGTTGATGCGACGGGCCAGGTGATTCGCGCTGTCGATCAGCACCCGGCGGTAATCGGCGTAATTGTTCTGCGCGTCGGCCCGCGGCGCGACGATGCACAGGGTGCAGACGCACACCCCGTTTGCGTCCCGTACCGGGGCGGCGAAGCAATGGGTAAAGGTGTCGGCCACGCTATCGAAGGAGAAGAAACCGTCCTCGGTGGCCTGGCGGATTTCCTTCAAGAAAGTCGCCACAGGCAGGCGTTCACCGTCGGGGAGAATGAAGTCGCGCTCATCGATCAGCTCGACAATCTGCTCATCGCTCAAATGCCCCAGCAGCAAGCGCCCGGACGCGGTCCAGGGGATCGGCGCGTTCTCACCGATATCCGAGGAAATGCGAAAATGCCGCTCGCCCTCCTTCATCAGCGCCACCGTGTATTTGCGCCCGTTGAGCAGGCACATCTGTGCGGTTTCATGGGTCTGGCGGACAATCTCCTGCAACGCCGAATCGGCCTCGCGGGTCAGATCGAAATGCCGCAAATGCGCCTGCCCCAGGAAATACAACTGCCGCCCCAGGTACACATGCCCATCCTGGCCCACCGGCTCCAGAATCCGCCGCTCCAGCAAGGACGCCACCAGTTCGTACACCGTGGACTTGGGACTGCCGACGCCCTTGGCAATATCGTTGGGCCGCAGCGGCTGGCCGATCTCCTTCAAGAAATCGAGAATATCGAACGCCCGGTCCAAGCCCTTGGCCCGGCGCTTGATGCTGTCTTCGGTCATCTGTGTGCCTTTTCCAAAAAAATTGCGAAATCTCCGACGCCCCCAAACCCCGGCCTTGCACCTATCCCTGTAGCCGCTGCCGAGCCTTGGCGAGGCTGCGATCGGCCCCGAAGGGGACGCGGCGATGTTGAAATCCATGCGCCCGCGTCGTCGGAATGCCGCCCAGATCGATCGCAGCCTCGCTGGGGCTCGGCAGCGGCTACAGGGCTACAGGACTACAGGGCTACAGGGCTACAGGTGTGCGATCCGCGTCAGGCCTTCTTCTTGTACGCCACACAATCGATCTCAACCTTGCAATCCACCATCATGCTGGCCTGCACACAAGCCCGCGCCGGCGCATGCTCCGGCTTGAAATACTCGCCAAACACCTTGTTGAAACTCCAGAAATCCCGCGGATCCTCCAGCCACACCCCGACCCGCACCACATCCTCCAGCCCGTACCCCGCCTCCTGCAGAATCGCCACCAGATTGCGCATCGTCTGATGCGTCTGCTCAACGATCCCGCCATGAATAATTTCGCCCTCCAGGGCCGGAACCTGACCCGACACATACAACCAGCCATCGGCCTCAACGGCGCGAGCGAAAGGACGGGGTTGGCCACCGCCGGCGGTGCTGCCGGTGCCGTAGCGAGTGATGCTCATTGGGTGTTTCTCCTGATTGGAAAATGAAGGTTCCTCGAAGCATGACAAGTACTTTGAAGGATATATTCCGCTATAGCGGACCAAAGAACGAAATAATGGAAAATATGCCATAGAAAACGGCGCAATGACAAAGGGATATGGAGAATTTTGGAACCAATGGGATAGGGAGATACAAAAATAGGGCCAGGAGGAAAGAGTAAATGGGTTAACGTGTAGTGAGACATATCAAAGCAGTGCACAAAAAGTTACCTTTGAACACCGCCTCGACAAAAACATCCTGCATAAGCTTTTCTATTAAACCCCCAATTCAACCCAATTAACCCCCACCAACCAAGGACAGCAATTTATTTTAAAAGTCAGAACACTAAAAAGCCCAATAGAATAGACCTTGCATCCACACTTAAAACTAAAAACCAAACCTAACGCTTTATCGCCAACAAAAAGTTATCAATCACCCCCTTAACAAACTCCTTTAGTTCATTCGGACACCCCCCCTCATGAATCGCCATTAAAGCACGCTGATTCCAAACTTGCCCTTTAGCTACATCTTGACAGAGCCACGATTCCAGCTCCCCCTTCGGCACTAAGAAAACCCCTAACGACCCCAGCTTCGCCAATAACTCTTCAGCATCAGTCAACGCTTTTTTCGGCACTCCATTGATACCTTTTTTCTTAATTTCCTGCCACTTAGAAGCCCCTGCCTTTACAGCGGACTCAAGTGCTTTCCTACTTGCTCTTACATCTGTATAGCCCACAGCCATCCATTGCTCTACCGCATCACGGATCAACGTAATAGCTTCAGCGTCGCTTGGCTCCTCTAGGCTACATTCTATACTCGCCCTCAACTCTCGGATCCGCTCCTCTGGCGCCTCCCCTGTAATCGCCACAATCAAATCAGTTAGCACCCGCTCGGAATTAATCACATCAAAATCCAAGATACATGCAACGGGAACCTTCGCCATTTTTAAAAGTTCCAACGGCCGCTTAGCTGCATCCTTTCCATTACTATGGATAAACAGAACCTCTCTTTTATTAAGAATTTTATGAGCAACCGTCTGATATATCGCCCTATCTGGATCTCCTTCACAAACCACCACCCCCCGATAGAACAGAGAGTCAAGAACTGGCTGACTAGAAAGAGTTGGTGAAGTTAACAACTCGGATGTGGTTTTAGCCGAAATCACGTGAAACTCTGTTCCCAACTCGTTCCTATTTAGGCGAATAATGTCCGCTTGCCCCGGAACAGATAATACCCCCTCCAAAAAATCAGAATTGTGCGTTGCAACAATAACTTGACCTTGCCGGCAAGTCGCTTGTTCTGCGATCCATCGCCCTAAGGATCTTGCTTGTGCTGGATGCAAAAAAGCCTCAGGTTCATCTAGTAACAATAAGCGCTCACCATACGTCAGCACTGACAAGGCTATTCCGGCAAAAGAGCGATAACCATCACCTTGATCAGACAATAGCTCAGCAGACTCCATAGCTTTTTTTAAATCGTCTCGCCCCTCCGGAATATCCCCAAATTCAGCGCCAACTCGCAGATGCAGCTTTTGGAGCCCAGACCAATCTAAACCTATATCCATTTCAAATGCATCCTTGAATGCAATACGGAGCTCTGGCTGTGCTTTCAAACGATTCTCATCAAATTGCTGCAGTGCATTAACAGCCGGATCATTAACATTATCAAATGAACTCGACGAGTTAGACAAAGCAAATCGCTCCTCTGCACCGATATAAGCTAAAAATGAATGCCCCAAAGTTTCATGCACATTTTTTACCATCCAACCCATAGTATCTTTTGAAGCACTCAATGCAGACTCAAAAGTATCTAGACTACTACTAATCTGACGGCTTTCCCGCAAATTACTAGCAACCATGCTTAAGCGATACATTCCATTCATCGGGTGAATTCTTGTTACAGCTCTCCTCTCTGCTTCATCTGGAAATGAATCATCGACTTCACCAACTATCACTGCCGACTGAGCATCCCCCGAGACAATGTACTCATGCAAATCCTTTAAAGTCCTTGACTTCCCTGAGTTATTAGCCCCAACAAGAACCGTCAACTTCCCGAGCCTAATTGCTGCCTGCCCATGTGGTTTAATCGAATTAATAACGTACGGCATACACCCTCCTCACCAGAACACAATATAAATACTTATAACACACCCAACCCAACATCAAAACACCAAATAAACAAACCGGCAAAACTCTTAAACACCCTACCACTCCTTCACTTCTCGCTCTTGGCTCAAAGTCCTAAAATCACATATCTATTTCGAAAATTTACTTAAAAGCACTTTCTCCCGATGCCAACCTCGTAGAGAGAACCCATTAATATAGTATCGAGAAACAAAACAAACTTGCGTTAGTACATGAATCTACTTATAGTTCGCCGGTCGTTGCAAACTCAGCGACCGGACTTGGCCGTCCGACCCTCTATGCGCATCAGCGCCACCATCCGAAAGCGGGCGCTTTTTTTGCGCTCGCACGTTCGTGTTATGGCGACTGTGCGTGGGACACCTTCGGGTGTGCCGGGGTCATAGAGCTCGGTCGGCCAACCCGCGTACAGTTGCCACCCTACTTTTCGTTTGGCCGCGAAATGTGGCAGCTCCTCAACTCTCTATGGAGCGTCACCGATATGGATTACCAACCGTTCACCTCCTCCAACACCACCGACCACCCCGTCGCCTTTATCAACCCTCAAGCCCCCTTGCTTGACCTACTGACCTACGCCGGCCTGCGCATCCGCGCTGCCCGGGACATGCTGGACAGCGTGTCCGGCATGACCCGCCGCAACGCCGACGACCTCGACCTGATGCGCTTCTCCAGCGTGGCAACCTTGTTGTTGCAGGACGGCTGCGATGTGTTGCACGTGGCAGAACAACGGGCGATGGAACTCCCAGAGCCTTAAACCACACCGCCCTGGCCTTTGCTCCTGCCTTGCTTTCGCTCTGCTTTGGCTTTGGCTTTTGATCTTGATCCACCCGCCCCATCGGCAGGCCGAGTGGAGGTGTTCATCAGGGGGATGGCGCGTAGCGTCGTACGGCGAAGCCGTACACATCGAGAGGAGGTCGAAGCGAAGCCGAC
>NZ_JBNNVU010000115.1:0-15601 GCF_050280705.1 Pseudomonas sp. NPDC089530
GAACACCACACCGTGCACGCCGACCGCAAGGTCGAGGCCCGCGCCAGCGACCATCTGACCGTCGGCGCCAACCAGCACATCAAGATCGGCACCGGGCAGTTCATCGAGGCCGGGCAGGAAATCCACTTCGACAGCGGGCTGAAAATCGTCCTCGAGGCCGGCAGCGAACTGACCCTCAAGGGTGGTGGCAGCTTTATCAAGCTCGATGCCGGCGGCGTGACCCTCAGCGGGCCGGTGGTAAACGTAAATTCCGGTGGCGCGCCAGGTAGCGGCAGCGGAGCAGCGCCGTTGCTGCCAGGGCTGTTGCAACAGGCAGATACGGACAAAGCCGGGCAATTGCTGGTGCCGGCCCTGCGCCAGGCCCTGCAACGGGCAGCCACAACGGCTCAACCGGTCTGTGAGATATGCCAAAAACTGGGGGCCACCCAATGAGCCGCAACGCCTCGCGTTATTTGCTTCTGGATGGGGCAAAGATCGAAAACCTGCCGAACCGCCTGTACAGCCTGGATGACAGCCCGACGCTCGAATGGCTCTATCACGCAACGCCCTATCAAGCCTTGTTCGACGTCGGGCCTGCTCTGGTCTCCTTGCGCGCCAACAGCCCTCTGGAGCAAGCCTTCACCGAGCACTGGCAACACGACGCCGGATTGACGATTGAAAGCGATGCGCCCTTGCAACAACTGGCTGAGCATCTGCGCAGCCTGATCCACGTACGGGTGACCGGTAATGCCTCTTTACTGTTTCGCTACTACGACCCACGTGTCATGCGTCACTGGCTGCCCGCCCTGGGTTCAGCCGAAAAAGACCGCATGATGGGCCCGGTCAGCCGCGTGCGTCTGCCGGCCAGGGACGGACTGGGCGAGCAGTGGATCGTTCGCGAGCACGACCTGCAAAGCGCCCAGCAATACGCCGAGCGCCCGTGGCTGTATCTGGATGAGCAGCAGTTGCAGCAGCTTAACCAGGGCCAGCTGGAAGCCTTCGATCAACAACTGCTGGAACACGTGCGCACCTACTTCCCCGACTGCCTGGCCCAACGCTCGACAGTCGAACAGCAAGAATGGGCGGTATTGTGCCGCGAAGGCGCAGCCCGCCACGGCTATTCGGCGCCCAACGAGGTTTCGCGCTGGGCGGCCCTGATCGCAGAACACGGCACGGCGTTTCCACAGGCGCCCGAACACCAGGCCTATCGCGAGATTCTCCAACAGCCAACGCTCAACGCCCCGCAACGCCTGGATGCCTTGCTGGTAGAGCTGCATCGCCATTGGCTACTGACGGACCAGGAGTCCTTTTCATGACCACCCGCCAGCCCGACAAAAACCGCAACCTGGCTGCCGCTGATCAGGCCGCACAGTGTCAGTTCGGCAACGAAGACTTGTCGAGTCCGGTGACCACCTGCCCGGCCCGCCAACCGCAAGTCTTCGTTGTTCCCTGTCGCTATGCCATGGCCGAGCAGGCCGCCGAACACAGTGACTTCAAGCCTTCCAGCCCGACCCAAAGCCACCCCATGGCGTTGCGCCGCCTGCGTGCGGGTTACGTTTACCTGTGGCATGCCGAAGGACCGCTCAAACGTTATGCCGTGGCGGCCGATGGCTTGTTGCTCGAACAGCCCCTGGCACAACCTCATGCCGCCATCACGGCCGGCGAAAAGGCCGGCATTGCCTTGGACAAGGACACCGATGCCTGGATGCTCTACAGCGAAGTGCCCTTGAGCAACGACGCCTGTGAACGCTTGAAGAACAAAGCAGAGCGGCGCAAGCGCATGCGCCAGATAGGCCTCACCGAGGTCGCCAAGCGCCTGTCGGCCAAACACTGCCCACCGCTCGACAAAGCCCAGGCGCTGGTGGCCGAACTCATGCCCAAGGTGCGTGAAAAAACCCTGGCACATGACTATCAGCAAAACGGCGCGACCTACCGTGAAGGTCTGAAAGAACAGGGCAAGGTGGTGCACGACGCCCCCACCCAGGACAACGTCAAGGCCTACGCCGCCAGCTCACAGTGGCTGCACGAACGTGAACAGGCGGCCGCCGCACAACCGCCAGGAGAGCCCCTGGTCGAGCCCGGAACCTGGAGCGCCAGCCCTTGGGAGCTGGCCCCTACCCAGGCCTGGCTGGACGCCGCCAAGAACCAGTCGGCGCCGCTCTACGCCGTGCTCGCCGCACTTGACGATGATCTGGGCGTATTGCGCGACATCGACCACGAACAGAACAAGGTCGAGGCGGAGCACGAAGAGTGGGTCGCCGACAACAGTCTGCGCCAGACCATCGGCAGCTTTATCCGCAGCATGGTCACCGAAGACGGCGCAGAAGTGGCCAACCTGCTCAACTACCGCTATCGCGAGCACAACCTACAGCTGACACCGGAACAGGGCGGCACCCTGATCGACAGCCAGAAGCAGCTCAATACCCTGCTGGCCGAAGAAACCCGCATCAATCAGCAACGCGGCCGACAGTACGGGCATGCCCAGGCAGACTCGATGCTGACCCAGGTTCGCGCCCGTGAAGAGGCAGTACTGAGCAAGGTGCGCAGCTTTATCCCGACTGAACTGCATCACGAGGCGCAACAGGTGGTGCGTGAGTATCGCCAGGAAAAAGTCAGCAACCTGGAGGGTGGACGCGGCGCCACCAAGGTCGGGCAGTACATCGACCTGGCCAGCATGGACCACTGGCTGGACCAGGAAGCACCGCAGCACTTCAAGCAGGTGGAGACACGCCACCGCCTGCTGTACGCGGACCGTAAAACCTACCTGCCGCGCAACGAGAGCGGCACCTGGTTCGTCGACCAGGGCAGCGAAGATCACCTCAAATGGCTGGAAAGCCTGACCGTCGCCTGCCTCAGTGCCCAGTGCAGCCGCAGCGAGGGGGCCACACAGTTCGCCGACTACGTGCGCAGCGACAACCCGGGGCTGCTGCGCCTAGTGTTCCAGGCCTGGAGCCCGAGCCTGGAAGCGGCGGTCAACAACGCCTCGCGCCTCAATGAACTGGTGACGGCCCTGGGCATGGAAAACCTCGCGGACGCTCGCGCCGCTGCGGCCAAGACCCTGGACGCCGACACCCTGCGCAACATCGAACGGCTGGCCGGCAACCTCGAAGGGGCGTGGGCCGCGACCGTGACTCGCCTCGGCGCGTCCCTGATCCAGACACGCAACGGCACCGCCCTGGCCATGGGACTGTTTCTGGTCATCCGCCTGGGCGAAGACACCCGTCTGCTGCGCAGTGTGGAGAACGGCCTGGAAGTCTGGCGCCTGGTCGGCCAGAAAGCCGAAGCCCTCAGCCAGTGGGCGCGCAATACCGCCCAGGCCATCAGCCTCGGGCGCGTCAACGGCATTGTCAACGCCCCGTCGGTCAAGGCCTCGGGCGGCCTGCTGCCGCTGGCGGCGCTGGTGGTCAACGTGCTCAATGCCGGCACCTATGCCGGGCAGGCAGCCGCGCTGGAAGGGGCGGATGCGCAGCGGCAGGCGGACAGCCTGTCGGCGTACCTGTATGCCGGGGCGGCGTTGGGGGCGGTGATTCAGAATTGGATGATTTTGGGGAAGGGTCTGCAGGAGTTGACTCTGGCGAAAGGTCACTACTCCTTTACTGCTCCGACGTTGACGCTGTTTGGGGGGATTGTGGGTGGCATATCAGGATTTGCTGCGCTCAACGAATGGAACTCATTGAATATCCAGATCGAGAGTGCCCAAGGAAATATCGATCCCTGGCTAAAACTTAAGCAAGTGGCAGTGACCGGTCAGGTGGCAGTGTACTTCGCTCAAGGCCTGCTTGGCCTGAGCCTGACCGGCATGCGGCTGGCCAACACCATCAGCACACCCGTAGCCATTCGCCGATTCCGCCTGGGCATGGGGCCGCTTAACCTGCTGCTGCTGGGGCTCGGCGGTCTGTACCTGTTCGCCTGGTTTCGCCAGGCCAGCCCGTTGCAGAATTACCTGGCCAACTGCTGTTGGTCCCATCGCAGAGCAAGCGCTAACCAAACAATCGCACCGCAAGCACAACTGGACGAAATCAACGAACTGCTGGTGCTGCTCTACCAGCCACGTCTGGCGATGGACACCAAGGAAGTGCGCATCAGGGGTTCGCTGGGTGACACTATTACCCAGGACGGCATCAGCCAACTGACCATCGACTTGCCCGGCGCAGCTCCCGGCGCCGCACAAATCGACCTGGCCATGAGTGGCAACCTGACCCCTGTCTCGGCCGGTTTCGGCACCGGCACCCGGGGTACTCCGACCGACCTCGGCGCCACCTGGCTGAATGCCAGCCAGTGCAGCTGGATCCCTGCCGATGCCGGCCAGGGGCTGCGCCTGAGTGGCAACTTCCCTCGGCCCCTCACCCGCCTGTCATTGCGCCTGTGTTACCTCAGCCCTGTCGCGCTGCTGGCCGGTGTCGGTGCTACCATCGGCGGCGCCAAGGGCCTGGCCTATACCCTGTCGCCCAATGGCGGGCTGCTAAGCCCGGATGGCGAGATCATCACCCTGCGCCCTGGCGAACCAACCCCCGAGCTGGATCGGGCCAGCGTTCACCGCCTGGGCCCACAACAGAACGCCAGCTATTTGAAACCCAAGGATCAGGCATGACTTCAGCCACGCCCGGCAGCCGCAAAGGGCTGCTCTCGCGAGAGGACTATCTGGCGCCGCCAGCCATACCGACAGGGCAAACGCCCAAGGATGTGCTCAACACCATCTGGCGCAAGAACGAGGTGTTTCTCGATATTGGCTCCTACAGCATCGGCTCCTTTGTCATGGTGCTTTGGCCGGTGGTACTGCTTTGTCTGCTCATGATCTATGTCGATCGAAATGCTGAAAAGCTTTTGAGTACCGTCGTTATGTCCTTGGTTCTGGTCGGTATCCCGATATTGATCCTTTTACATAGCCTGACTAAACCTGTGCCCCCCCCTGTCCGCTTCAACCGTCAACGCCGTGAAGTGTGCGTGCCGTTCAAAGATGGCCGTTACTGGATCGTGCCCTGGGAACAGGTCACGGCCCAAGCCATTGCCATATCGTCCGTGGGCCAGCACGGCAAAACCACTCAAGGCTTGTTAGTGGTGGGCTTTCGGAATCCCGATCCCGACGCACCTGAGAAGGAGCGCGACTTCAGCCTGAGTTTCAGCTGCGGTGGCGGTGAGACGGCCATGAGTCTTTGGGAATGTATGCGCAGCTATATGGAAGTAGGGCCTGACGCGGTCCCAAAATGTAATTTTGAAGGGGAAAGCACGGGTAAAGGACTACTAGGCTGGACATTCAGCATCCTCTCTGACGCACTGAAATCACTGCTCAAGGGCGATTTCAAAGCAGCATTCAAGGACATTTTCTTTACTGTTTTTCTCGGTGCGCCTTTGGGCTTCTATCTCCAAGAACGCAAGCTTATCCCGCCCCCGGACCTGACCGCCCCCGCCATTGTCGAATGGTCCAAGCCCCTGCCGCCCGAGCAATGGGCTCAACGTTCTGCCGAGCTGGAACAGGCCATCCGCCTGCGAGAGGCCGAGCTGGAGAAAGAGGCACACGTCGCATGACCGCTAAGGTTCAGGCATGACTTCAGCCACGCCCGGCAGCCGCAAGGGACTGCTCTCGCGAGAGGACTATCTGGCGCCCCCTGCCATTCCGACAGGGCAAACGCCCAAGGATGTGCTCAATACCATCTGGCGCAAGAACGAGGTGTTTCTCGATATTGGTTCTTACAGTATCGGCTCAGCAGTGATGGTCATCTGGCCATCGCTGTTGGTGGCGATACTGATCTTATGGAACACGGGAGGTTTTGGAGGGCGAAACCTGGGGCTGACGATCATGTTCGCTTTCATGCTAGGCATCCCCATTCTTATTATTCTCCATAGCTTGACCAAGCCCGCTCCTCCTCCTGTTCGTTTCAACCGCCAACGCCGTGAGGTATGCGTGCCATTCAAAGATGGCCGTTACTGGATCGTGCCCTGGGAGCAGGTCACGGCCCAGGCGGTGGCATTGGACTCAGTGGGCCAGCACGGCAAAACCACCCAAGGTTTATTGGTGGTGGGCTTTCACAATCCCGATCCAAATGCACCTGAGATAGAGCGCGACTTCAGCCTGAGTTTCAGCTGCGGAGGAGGGGAAACGGCGATGAGTCTTTGGGAATGCATGCGCAGCTATATGGAAATTGGGGCAGATGCTGTTCCGGATAGTCGGTTGGGCCGTAAGCCTTATGCCGAAACGCAGATCGGCTCCATTGTGACCAGCCTGTTCAAGGGCGACATTCTCGACGTGTTGCATGGGCTGTTTTTCATTGTGTTCCTAGGTACTTACTTGGCCGAAAAACTGCAGAACTGGAAACTCGCGCCACCGCCAGAACTGATCGATCCCGCCATCGTCGAATGGTCAAAACCCCTACCTCCCGAGCAATGGGCGCAACGTTCTGCCGAACTGGAACAAGCCATCCGCCTGCGAGAAGCCGAGCTGGAGAAAGAGGCACAAGCCGCATGACCGCTAAGGTTCAGGCATGACTTCAGCCACGCCCGGCAGCCGCAAGGGACTGCTCTCGCGAGAGGACTGTCTGGCGCCGCCAGCCATTCCGACAGGGCAAACGCCCAAGGATGTGCTCAATACCATCTGGCGCAAAAACGAGGTGTTTCTCGATATTGGCTCCTACAGCATCGGCTCCTTTGTCATGGTTATGTGGACTCCCCTACTACTCATTCTTTGGTTTATGCCGCCTCTGGATGGAGGGTCGTTCGATGCAGGCTATTGGTATCTGTTCATGTGTTTTGGCGGTTTTCCAATACTAATGCTCATTTACATTTTGAGCCGCCCTGTACCTCTCCCTGTTCGCTTCAACCGCCAACGCCGTGAAGTGTGCGTGCCGTTCAAAGATGGCCGCTATTGGATCGTGCCCTGGGAGCAAGTCACTGCCCAAGCCATAGCCATGCACTCAGTGGGCCAGCACGGTAAGACCACTCAAGGCTTGTTGGTGGTGGGCTTTAACAATCCCGATCCGAATGCACCAGAGACAGAGCGCGACTTCAGCTTGAGCTTCAGCTGCGGCGGTGGTGAAACGGCCATGAGTCTGTGGGAATGCATGCGCAGCTATATGGAAATCGGGGCAGATGCTGTTCCAGATAGCCGGTTGGGCCGTAGGCCTTACGCCGAAACGCAGATCGGCTCCATTGTGACCAGCCTGTTCAAGGGCGACATTCTCGACGTGTTGCATGGGCTGTTTTTCATTGTGTTCCTAGGTACTTACTTGGCCGAAAAACTGCAGAACTGGAAACTCGCGCCACCGCCAGAACTGACCGATCCCGCCATCGTCGAATGGTCAAAACCCCTACCTCCCGAGCAATGGGCTCAACGTTCTGCCGAACTGGAACAAGCCATCCGCCTGCGAGAAGCCGAGCTGGAGAAAGAGGCACAAATCGCATGACCGCTAAGGTTCAGGCATGACTTCAGCCACACCCGGCAGCCGCAAGGGACTGCTCTCGCAAGATGACTATCTGGCGCCCCCGGCCATCCCGACAGGGCAAACGCCCAAGGATGTGCTCAATACCATCTGGCGCAAAAACGAGGTGTTTCACGATATAGCCAAGCCGCCTCCGGGCGTAAGCCGTGATGCTTGCGCCCGAAACCGGTTTTGCTTTTAGCGCTCTATGCGCCACTGCAACGCATCCAGCGCATCGCAGCCGTCCTGCAACAACAGATGAGCCGCATTGACGATGTGTTGCAGGTCCTGGTCGTTTACGCCTTTGAGGCTCAGGCAGTTCAAGCTGTGCATCAGGTCGCGGGTGGCTTTGACGCGCTGCACGGCACAACCGTGCAAGTCGGCCACAGGGGCCTTGGGATTGAGGTAAAGCACCGGGGTGGAGGTGAGATTGCTTTGCAGCGGGATGAATTCAGTCATAGGTCTAGCTCCTTGGCCGGTCGAGAAACAGGTTAAACCGCAATTCCATCTTTCTGTGCACGACCGTAAGTGAGAAAAGACAACTCCGTCTACGGAGATATCTGTAGGTCCGTGAACAGTTTCAACCGGCTAAGATCGGCCACCGATGCGTCGGCGACAGCCCGGACTATGGAGCCTGAAACCCGCCCCAGCAACCGGCAAACTGTTGCCACTCCCTACAACCGAAATCTCTGCTAACACCCCAGCCCCCGTGTAGCCGCTGCCGAGCCATAGCGAGGCTGCGATCGACCTGGGCGGCATTCCGACGAAGCGGGCGCAAAGGCGGATACCCCATTCCTCCCGACAGACTGCGTCGCCAGGTTTGGCGAGGACTGCGTCCTCGTTCGCAGCCTCGCGGGCTCGGCAGCGGCTACAGGATCAGCGCCGACCGGTAGGTCGCGTTCGGCTTTTGATCTGGCTTTTGATCTACCCGCCCCTTCGGCAGGCCGAGTGAGTGATCCGCCGTAAGGGCGGAACCGTAAGTCGCCGTTACCGCAGCAATGGATATGTACACCGTCCAAAAAATGCAGCGCCAGCACCACCGCCATCGCGGGCAAGCCTCGCTCCTACAAGTAGCTGAGCACCGAAAAACCGTGGCTACCGCAATCCCGCCGCCACCAACATTTCCTCCAACCCCAACAAGTCCGGAATCTTCGCCACCTGCTCCCCCACCTGCACCGCCGCTTTCTCCAGCGGCGCCAACGGCACATCGACATAACTCAACTGGCTGTCGAGCCGACAGGAGCGCGGAATACCCTGGATCACCAGGGCGATAAACTTCAACTCAGGCCGACCGCCCAGGGCATTGAGCACCACGATGCGCGCCCGTTCGCCGATGACGATGGGCTGGCCACAGGCGGCTTCGAAGCTGATCAACGGCAACTGACGATCGCGCCAGGCCACCGGGCGCAGGTACCAAGGCGGCGCATCGCTGGCCGGCTCGCCGCGCTGGTAGTCGATCAATTCGGCCACCGCGACGTTGGGCAGGATCAGCGTGCGGTCGGCCAAGGGCAGCAGCAATCCGGTGAGGAAGCTGGCGCGGTAGTCATGCATGGGGTCTGCTCCACTGGGCGATGCTCTCCAGCAGCACCGACTCCTGGTAAGGCTTGCCGAGGTAATCGTTGACCCCGATGGCCATCGCCCGGTCGCGGTGTTTCTGCCCGGTACGCGAGGTGATCATGATGATCGGCAGCTGCCGCAGGCGCGGGTCGGCGCGCACCTGCTGCGCCACCTCGAAGCCGTCCATGCGCGGCATTTCGATGTCCAGCAACATCAGGTCCGGGGTGTGCTCCTGCAGCAGCGCCATGGCGTCGACCCCGTCCTTGGCGGTCAGCACGTTCATGCCGTGGCGCTCCAGCAGGCGGCTGGTGACTTTGCGCACCGTCACCGAATCGTCCACCACCAGCACCAGCCTCGGCCGCAGCGGCTCGGCCTCCACCGGCGCTTCGTCGCCGACCGCCGCCCGCGGCAGCGGCAGGCGGGTTTGCAGGGCGCGGATATGCGCCAGCAGGTCGAGAATCAGCACCACCCGGCCATCGCCGAGAATGGTCGCGCCGGACAGCCCCTGCACCGCCGCGAACTGCGGCCCCAGGCTCTTGACCACGATTTCCCGGGTGCCGGCCATGGCATCCACCTGCACCGCGATCCGGTGTTCGTTGTAATGCACCAGCAGCACCGGCAGCGGCAGGCTCTGCCCCAACAGCTTCGGCCGGGGCACGGTATGCACTAGCTCGCCGAGGTAGCACAGCTGGTAACGCTGGCCGGCGTATTCGTAGTGAGGTGGATCGAGCTGGTAGTGGCTTTCCAGTTCGTGGGGCAGGACCCGGACGATGCCTTCGATGGTGTTCAGCGGGATCGCGTACTGCTCGTCCTGGCACTGCACCATCAGCGCCCGGTTGACCGACACGGTGAACGGCAGGCGAATACGGAAATGCACGCCCTGCCCCGGGATCGAGTCGATGGTCATCGAACCGCCGAGCTGGCGCACTTCTTCATGGACCACGTCCATGCCCACCCCGCGCCCGGAAATCTGGGTGATCTTCTCCGCCGTGGAAAACCCCGGCTGCATGATGAATTGCAGTACGTCGCGGTCGCTGATCTCGACGTTGGGGTCGAGCAGGCCGCGCTTGATCGCCTTGCGTCGCACCGCGTCCAGCGGCACGCCGGCGCCGTCGTCGCGCATGTCGAAGACGATATCGCCGCCTTCGTGGGACAGGTCCAGGGTGATCCGCCCCTGCGCCGGCTTGCCCGCGGCGCGGCGCACCTCGGCGGACTCCAGGCCATGGTCGACGGCATTGCGCAGCATGTGCTCCAGGGGCGCGACCATGCGCTCCAACACGTTGCGGTCCATCTCGCCCTCGGCGTTGCCGACGCTGAACGCCACGTCCTTGCCCAGCTCCTCGGCCACCTGGCGGACGATGCGCTTGAGACGTGGCACCAGGCGCTCGAACGGCACCATGCGCGTGCGCATCAGGCCTTCCTGCAGCTCGGTGTTGACCCGCCCCTGCTGCTGCAACAGGTTTTCCGCGTCCTGGTTGCGCCGATCCAGGGTCTCCTTGAGGTCGAGCAGGTCGGACGCCGACTCGAACAGGGCCCGCGACAGCTGCTGCAACTGCGAATGGCGGTCCATCTCCAGCGGGTCGAACTCCTCGTAGCCCAGGCGCTCGGCCTCGACCTGCTGGCGGCTGAGAATCCGCCCCTGGGTCTCGGTGTCCAGGCGCCGCAACTGGTCGCGGATACGCTCGATGGTGGTCTCCATTTCGTTCAGGGCCACCCGCGCATCGTTGACCTGCTGCTCGATGCGCCCACGGAAGATCGAGGTCTCCCCCGCCAGGTTGACCAGGTCGTCGAGCAACTCGGCCGAGACCTTGACCATATCCCCGGCCACCGCGGCTTCGGCTGGCGCCACTGGCGGTTCGGGCTTGGCCGCCGCCGTGAGGTCGGGCAGCGCCAGGGGCGGCGTGACAGCCTGGGCCGGGTGGGTGAAACCGCGAATCGCCTCGATCAGGCTGTCGGCCGACTTGATCGGCTGTTCGGCCCGGGCGGCGTCGAGCATCTGCGCCAGCCGATCATGGCTTTTCTGCAACAGGCCGAACAGTGCCGGCGTCGCCTGCAACAGGCCGCTGGACAGGCCTTCGTAGAGAAATTCCAGTTCATGGGCCAGGTCGCCGATGGGCGCGATCTCCACCATGCGCGCGCCGCCCTTGAGGGTGTGCAGGTCGCGCAGCAGGGTTTCCACTTCCTGGCGGCTGGTCGGCTCGGCCTGCCAGCGGCTCAGGGCCGCCCCCGAACTGTCGAGGATGTCGAAGCCTTCTTCGAGGAAGATCTCCAGCAGCTCCGGGTCGTGCGCCGCCGAATCGTCGGCCACTGCGGCCTCGGGTACTTCGGCGGTGACCCCGCTGCGCTGGCGAAAGCCGCGGATCGCTTCGATCAGCGCCTTGGGATCGCTCAGCGCCTGCTGCGCCTGCAACTGCTGCAGCAGCAGCGCCAGCTGGGCATGGCTGCGCCGCAGCAGATCGGCCAGGGCCTCACCATGCTGATAACGGCGGTCCACCAGGCCTTCGTAGAGGTTTTCCAGCTCCTGGGCCAGGTCGCCCACCGGCCCGACTTCGGCCATCCGCGCGCCGCCCTTGAGGGTGTGCAGGTCGCGCTGCAGGGACGACAGCGGCGCGCCGTTGTCCGGATCGGCCAGCCAGCGTTCCAGCGCTTGCCCGGCGCTGTCGAGGATATCCACCGCCTCTTCGAGGAAGATCGCCACGATTTCAGCGTCCGGGCCCTCCACCTCGATCTGCGCCTCCCGCTCCAGCTCGGCGGTGGCACCGGTCAGCTCGGTGATGCTCAGGGTGCGGCTGCCGTCGCTGCGGATCAGGCCCATGGCCGCCGGGTCGAGGCCTTCCTCCAGCAACTGGCGCAAGGCGCGGATCAGCGCCGGTTGCGGGCTGACTTCCTGCCCGGCGGCCAGTTCGTCGAGCATGTTGATCAGGGCTTCGTGGGCCTTTTCCGCCTCATGGAAAAACCGCTCGCCGACCACCAGGCTGCTTTCTTCCACGGCGCCGTACAGGTCCAGCAGCGCCTCGCACAGCTCGTCCATCGGCTGCAGGTCCGCCAGGTGCGCGCCTTCGCCGAGGGTGGTCAGCTCATCCAGCAGGTCGCTGAGTTCCTGGCGTTCGCCGGGGTGCTGCCGCCAGCGGCGCAAGAGGTTTTCGGCATCCAGCAGGATGTCCATGCCCTGGCCCAGGAAGTTGCTGATCAATTGCGCATCGCGCTTGACCCGCAGCCCGGTGTTGGGGGTGTTGTGCAGCGTTTCCAGGCGCTCCGCGGCCAGCGCCCGGACCCGCTCGATCAACTCGCCCGCGCCCTCGATGGGCGTCAGCGGATTGTTGCCCAGCTGGCGCAGGCCGCGACGGAACAGGCCCTCGGCGGCCTGCAGCAGCTCGATTTCGTCCAGGTCCAGGGCCATCAGGTGCGCGCGGTATTCCCGGGCCAGCAAGTCCAGGGGCGCCGCCAGCTCGGCGATCGGCAGCACGCCGGCCATATGGGCGCTGCCCTTGAGGGTGTGCAGGGCGCGCTGCAATTCGTCGCTGGCCTGCAGGGGCAACTGCTCGGCGGCCTGGTCGAGAAAGCGGTTGATGCTCTCCAGGTGGGTTTCGGCTTCGTTGCGAAAGATCTCCAGCAACTGCGGATCGAGCCCGCCGTCCTGGCCCTGGCCCGCTGGCAGCGCGGTGTCGCCCTTGGCCAGGGCGTGCGCCCGGGCCGCCAGGCGGTCGACATCGTCGCGCTGGCGCTGGGCCTGGGCGGCGAACTCGGCGACCAGTTCCGGCAGCAGTTGCAGCACCTCGTCGAGCAGTTGCCGCACCTCGGGGCCAGGCTCCACGCTGTGCTCCAGCACGCGGTTGAGCAGGTTTTCCATGGCCCAGGCCAGTTCGCCCAGTACCAGCGCGCGCACCATCCGCCCGCTGCCCTTGAGGGTATGAAAAGCCCGGCGCACTTCGCCCAGGGCCTTGCCATGGGGGTCGGCGGCCCAGCGCGGCAGATACTCGCGCAACACGTCGAGCACTTCATCGGTTTCTTCGAGGAACACCTCGCGCAGTTCGTCGTCCACCGGTGCTTCGTCGCCCGGCGGCGGCAACAGGCTGCCCGGTGTATCCAGCGCCGGCGGGTTGAGGACCGAGACCGGGCTGGCCAGCACCTCGGCCAGGGACTGCGCCACTTCCGGGCTGTCCAGTTCCTGCAGGTCCTGCATCACCAGGGCTTCGCTGGGGCTGAGCACATCGCTGAGCAGCGGCACCTGTTCGGCCGGCGCCTGCTCGTCCGGGGCCTGCTCTTGCGGCGCATAGCCCAGGGCAGCCAGGCCCCGCTCGGCCACGTCGAGGATCTTTTCCCCCGGCGCCTGGTGATCGTCGCTCAGACGCTCCAGGTAGTACTCGATGCTGGTGATCACGTCGGCCAGGTTGTCCAACTGCTGCCAGCCGGGCTGGCGCGGGTCCGCCAGCAGGTGTTCGCGCACGAAACCGATGCAGGCCTGCAGCAGGCCCGCCGCCCGGCCCAGGGGGATCATCTCCAGGGCGCCGCGGACCTGGGTCAACAGCTCCGGCAGCGCCTGCAAGCGTTCACGGTCCCAGCCGGCGTCGATGCAGTCGATGATCAGGTCCTTGGCCTGCTGCAGGCAGATCCACGCCTCCTTGATCACCAGTTGGTGGATCTGGGTCAGGTCGGTGGTGGGCAGGCGGCTGTCCTCGCGGCTCTCGGGCTCGGCCGGGCCGACCATGCCGGCCAGGGTCGCCTCGACGTACAGCAGGGCCCCGGCCACGTCCATCAGCACCGCGTCATTCGGTTCGCGCTGGCCCTGGGCCAGGCTCAGCACCACAGCCAGTTGGTCGATGATGACCTTGCGCGGCTGGCCGAAACCCAGCACCGCCAGGGTGTCGGCGATCTGCCGCAGGGGCGCCAGCAGGCTGTCCAGGTCCGAGGCGTGCTGGCGGTCGCTGCGCACGAACAGGTCCAGGCGCTCCTTGACCCGCACCAATTCCTCGCACAGGGCCGCCAGCACCGAGCGCATGGCGTCGCGGTCCGGGCCGACCATGCGAGCCCGCTCCTGGTCGACCAGCGCGTTGTCGGGCACAGCGTCATCGAGTCCGTAGGCGTCTTTCATGGTCTGCATCTGTGCGGTGGGATAACGGGCTTTGGCGATGTAGAACAGCAGGCTTTTCAGCAGTTCGTCGGGGGCCGGCTGGTTGATCCCGGCAATACCCTGTTCATAGAGGCGCTTGAGTTCGCGGTCGGCATCCTTGAGCAGGCTGCGCACCGCCGGGCTGTTGGCGATCGCCCCACTGCCCATGCCTTCCACCAGGGCCAGGGCGATCTGCCACAACGGCCCCAACGGGGCGTTCTGGCACAACAGCTGGAGACGCTCGAAGACCTTGGACATGTAGCCCAGGCTGGCTTTCACATCCTGTTCGCGCAGCAGGTCGACCAGCGCGGTCTGCAGCATGTGCCGCAACTTGCGCAGCAGGATGGTCAGGTCGGGGGGCGCCAGGCGGTTCAGCGTCGCTTCGTCCAGCGCCGGCAGGTCCGGCAGTTGCGGGCTGAACAGGCTGGTTTCGGTCAGCAGGCTTTCGCCCCGGGCGCTGCGCAGGTCGTTGAGCAGCGGCAGTACCACCAGCGGCAGGTCGCGGCGGGCGCCCTGTACCCGGTCGAGGTAGGGCGGCAACTGGCTGATGGCTTGGCGCAGCAGGTAGATCGCCTCGTCGCGCTGGGCCACGCGGGACTCGCGCAGGGCCAGGGCCAGGGCTTCCATCTCTTCGGCGAACAGCGCCGCGCCATAGAACTCGACCATCTGCAGGCTGCCGTGGACCTGATGGATGCAATCCAGGCACTGGTCGAGGGCGGCCACCGCCTGCGGCTCGTCGACCAGACGATCGAGCGCCTGGTGGGCCTGCTTCAGCGTTTCGGCAATTTCGCCCTTGACCCACTCCAGGGCCACATAGTCGCGCCGATCACCCATAACCATTCCCATCAAAGTCGTGCTCCGGCCTCAGCGGTTGTCCCGCGGCGTCTGCTCGCGACTGGCCGGCAAGGTGAACCCGGACACCGAGCGCCGCAGTTGGCTGGCCATTTTCGCCAGGTTGCCGATGCTTTCGGCCGTCGCGGTCGAGCCGGACGAAGTCTGTGAAGTAATCTGCTGGATCACGTTCATCGTCAAGGATATCTGCCCGGCCGAGGTGGTCTGCTGCTGGGCGGCGTTGGAAATGCTCTGGATCAGCGCCGCCAGGGTCTTGGAAACGCCTTCGATTTCTTCCAGGGCCACCCCGGCATCCTGCGCCAGCCGGGCGCCGCGCACCACTTCCGAGGTGGTCTGTTCCATGGAGATCACCGCCTCGTTGGTGTCGGTCTGGATCGCCCGCACCAGGGTCTCGATCTGCCGGGTCGCCGCCGAGGAACGCTCCGCCAGGCGCTGCACCTCGTCGGCCACCACCGCGAAGCCACGGCCGGCATCCCCAGCCATGGAGGCCTGGATCGCCGCGTTGAGCGCCAGGATGTTGGTCTGGTCGGCAATGTCATCGATCAGGCTGACAATGTCGCCAATTTCCTGGGAGGACTCGCCCAGGCGCTTGATGCGCTTGGCGGCCCATGGCCACACCGACCACGCCGGCCTTGAGCGCCAGGGAATCGTTGATCCCGTCGCCCACCACCATCGGCCGGAAACCCTTGTC
>NZ_JBNNVU010000116.1:0-15347 GCF_050280705.1 Pseudomonas sp. NPDC089530
ACCATGGGCATTTCCCGGTGCAGCTCGCGCAACTCGTCCAGGTGATGGCCAAGGGTGTTCACGATCAGGCCGACTGGTACCACAAGGTCAGCCAGGCGTTCGTGGTGTTCCAGCCGGTGAAATCGGTGGGCGTGGTCGGTGACGGCCGTCGTTACGCCTGGGTCGTGGCCCTGCGCGCCGTGGAAACCATCGACTTCATGACCGCACGTTGGGCGCACCTGCCTTACGAGCTGCTGGAAACCGTCAGCGGCCGGATCATCAACGAGATCGAAGGCATCTCCCGCGTCACCTACGACGTGTCGAGCAAGCCGCCAGCCACCATCGAGTGGGAATGATCCTGGCCGATTGATCGGCACGTGATCCATTCGCAGTAAGCAATGGCGATCGAGACCTTCGGGTATCGATCGCCATTGGCGTTTCTGGGGGACGGATTTTGCTGATGCCGGGGGTGCTGGGCGCCCGATGACGGCTTTCAAGAGCGATCAAACAGCCTTTGATTGGCCAGTCGGGTGGTTTGCAGGGCCTGGTTGGCATGCTGGCGCATCGCGTCCTCATAACGCTGGACGGCAGCCGGTAACTGCTGTGCACAGGACACAGAGGCCAGTGTGTCAGCCAGCAACGCTGCGTCATGCAGGGCGCTGTTGGCACCCAGCCCGCCCGCCGGGCTCATCGGGTGTATGGCGTCGCCCAGCAGGGTGACGCGCCCGGACGGCCAATCGGGGACTTGCGAGGCGCTGTAAACCGTTCGAACGCTCAGGACGCTGGCGTCGCCATGTTCCAGTACGCTTCGCAGTTGGGGGTGCCAGTCTGCGCTGAGTACGCGCAGGTGTGCCTGCCAGGCGGCACTGTCGGTTCTGGCCAGGTCTTTGCCTGCCAGGCGCGTACCAGGGCCAATGAAGGCCCAGTACAAATAGTCATCCACTGCGCTCAGGCGGCAGTTGGAGCCGTATTGCGCGGGCAGTAGTGCCAGGTCCCGGTTGAAGCGCATGGGCTCGATGACCAGGCTGAAGCCGTCGGCAAACACCACGCTGGTGCCTTGCAGCCACTGGGGTTCCAGGGCGTGAAGAACCTTCGCGGTCAAGGGCGTCTTGCCATACAGGCAAATGGCCCCGGAGTCGTGCACGGTCGCCTGGGGCAGTAACTGGCGACGGATCATCGAGCCGACGCCATCGGCTGCCACCAACAGATCCACTCGCCTTCGACTAGCGTTGGCGAACCGCAACTCGACACCGCTACCGTCGGGGTGAAAGCTGTGCAGCGGATGATGCCAATGGATGTGCTCCTCCAGGCCGTCACAGAGCACTTCGCGCAGCGTCTGACGGTGTACGCAAAGGTCCTCGACCGGCGCGCACCCGGGGGCCCAATGACGGGGGACACGTTGTTCCTGGGGGTGCAACTGCGGGTCGATAAAGCGTGCCGGTTGCTCCATGCGCGGACAGCTGGCCCGCCATAGCTGGTCATTGGCGGGCGTCAGGCAGCGCGCCAGCGCTTGCTGCCCCACGGCGTCGATACGCAGCCGGTAGCCCTGGCCGCGGCTGTGGGCGCTGCTGTCAATTTCATGGATCTCGACGGCTATTCCCGCCTTCGCCAGGCCTTGAGCCAGGCACAAACCGCCGATTCCTGCACCGATAATGCCCACTCGCCAGTCATTCATGCTTGTTCTTCCCGAAATTCAACGGTGACATCGCCGGCATCGGCAATGAGGATTTCTGCACCATGGAACGTGCTGTCGAAGCCATTATGTGGTTCGGGAAAGGCGGTGATATAACGCTATCTGGGCATAAAACAGTGAGAACAGGCCAAGATGAGCCAGCCATTCACCGACTCCCGTCCCGACTTCAGTGAATGGTTGGCGGGGCCTTCCCTGATCGCTCTGAAAGGTTCCGATGAGCCAGGTAGTGAATACCGCCTGGGCAATCGGGAGTACGACTGGCACCAGCATGCCCGTGGTCAGTTGTTCTGTGTCGAGACCGGGTTGATCCAGGTGCGTACTGCCCATGGGGCCTGGTTGCTCCCGCCGCACCGGGCCGGTTGGATACCCGCGAATGTATCGCATCGGGTGCAGGTCAGCGGTGCCTTGAGTGGCTGGAGCCTGCTGCTGATGCCTGAGGTGTGTGAAGGCTTGCCGCTTCAACCTTGTGTGATCGGCGTCACCGAGGTGTTGACGGCCCTGGCGCGCCGGGCCCTGGCCTGGGACAAGCACCAGGCCCTGGGGCCGGAACAGTCGCGGATGGTCGCGGTGATTCTCGACGAATTGCGCCAGCCGCCCGAGGCCTCCCTGCATCTGCCGATGCCTACCGATCCGCGGCTGGAGCGGGTGGTGCGCAAGGTCCTGGAGAATCCGGCAGCAACCCCCACCCTGGAGATGTGTGCGGCATGGGGGGCCATGTCGACACGCACCTTGCGCCGCCTGATGCTGGCTGAAACCGGCCTGAGTTTTTCGCAATGGCGACAACAGGCGCAACTGGCCCATGGATTGCCCTTGCTGGCTCAGGGGCAGACGGTCAGCCAGGTGGCAGATGCCCTGGGCTATGCCTCGCCTAGCAATTTCATCGCCATGTTCCGGCGTGCCTTCGGCGAATCGCCCGGGCGTTTCTTTGCTGCTCGTTTGGCGCTCGGGTCAAGGCGTCCCGTTCCATCGGCTTGAGGGTGTTTGTGTTTCAAGACCTGTAGAACCCCCCTTTGGCGGCCCTCCGGCAATATCGCGAAAGACATGCCCGGCGCCTATGTCCGGGCAACGCTCTACCCTTCGTAAGTCCCCCTGGCGATTTTTTCCCGCGGTTGTTCCGTTGAGCGGATTTGTTCGAAATCATCAAGGTTGTCAGTTGACAACCTTGCATTGCTGGCGATACTGGAGGCTATGGATGGCTCGTGCAATTCATCCCAAGAAAGACATTGAAATGGCCCTGCGCTACGCCGAATGGCAGGGCTGGCGCGTCGAAGTCGGCGGTGGTCATGCCTGGGGCAAGATCTACTGCCCCTACAACAGTGAGGTGTGTCGTTGTGGCGAATTCTGCATCACCAGCGTGTGGCGCACGCCCAAGAATCCCCTCCAGCATGCCCGGGCGTTGTGCCGGGTCATCGACAACTGCACGCTGAACCAGCTGCGCGGCGGGAAGTACCCGCAACCGCGTCGGGAGTAACGATCATGGAATACCTGTTTACCCTCAACTACCTGCTGCCCGCCCATGACTGCGACCCGGACGCACTGGTGGAGCGCCTCGGCGCGGGTGGCTGCACCGACGCGCTGGTCGGTATCGGTCTGGCCGGGCGCGTGGCGCTGGAGTTCAGCCGCGAGGCCGAGAGCGGCAAGGCTGCCCTGCTCAGTGCCCTGGGCGATATCAAGCGAATCCTCCCCTATGCGCGGCTGGTCGAGGCCAGTCCGGATTTCGTCGGTTTGAGCGAGATTGCCGACATAGTCGGGGTTTCCCGGCAGAACATGCGCAAGCTGATGCTCAACCATGCCGACAGTTTCCCCCTGGCGATCCATGAGGGCAGCGCTTCGCTCTGGCACCTGGCGGAAGTGCTGAGCTGGCTGGAGGCCCGGGGTGGCTATGCGCTACAGCACCCGGTGATCGAAGTGGCGCGGGTCGCGCAGTCGGTGAACGTGGCCAAGGAGGCGCGGCGGGTCGGCCCGCCGAGCGCCGAGCTGGTGGCCCTGCTGGGCTGAGGGGCAGGGGCCGTCAGCGTCGCGCCACGTCCGAGAAGTAGAACTTGTCCAGGGTGTGCCGGGATTCGGTGTATTCGAACTGCCGGCCGTCCTGCAGGAAGGTCTGGTTGCTGACCACTATCACGTGGCTCTGGCCATCCAGGTCCAGGTGCTGCTGGTCGTCCCGGGTGCATGGGGTGGCCTCGATGGTCCGCTGGGCGTAGCTGATCTGCAATTGCAGGGTCTGTTCGATGTAGGCGTAGATCGAATGCTCGGCGATCTGCCGGTCCAACCCCGGGATCAGGTCGGCGACGAAGTGGTTGATGTCGAGGATCACCCGTTTGCCATCGATGCGGCGCACCCGCTTGATGCGGGTCACCAGGCTGCCTTCCTCAGCCTTCAGTTGTTCGCGCAGCGCGCCTTCCAGTGGAAACTGGACGAATTCCACCACCTCGGTGCTGACGTCGTTGCCCAGGCGCGGGTAGGTTTCCTGGAAGCTGACGATGCCGCCCAGCTGGAACTCGATCGGGTTCGGTGACAACACGAAAGTGCCTTTGCCGTGGATCTTCTGGGCGAAGCCCCGCTCCTGAAGCTGCTCGATGGCCTTGCGCACGGTGCCGCGGCTGGCCTGGTAGCTGTCCATCAACTCGGTTTCGGAAGGCAGACGAGCGCCGCGCTCCAGGCGTTCGGTGGTGATGCTGGCAAGCAGATCGCTGTAGATCTGGTTGTATTTACTCATGGAATGGCTCTGTGCCGTCTGCGCTCAAGGCAGGAACCTTAAGGGCAGGGGACGGCTTTGTCTATTGCGGCTGTTTACGCCCTGTAGGCGCTGCCGCGGACGCACCCGGTACGAAACGGCGGTGCAGCAGAAGGTGCATTTCCAGCGGTGGGTCCGGGCGAGCGCTGCTTGCGGAGTGGGGCTCGGGCTGTGCCGCTGGTCGGGTTGTCAAACTCGTACAGACGAGTTGTTGCTTTAACTCGTCTGTACGAGTATTTTTCGCTTCGGCGTGCTGCCAATAACAAAAAACCACAGCGGAAGAACAAGCATGAGCCACGACTATTCCACGATCGCCAGCGAGCTGTTGCACAGCCTCGGTGGCGCCGACAACCTCGAACAGGCCGCGCACTGCGTCACCCGCCTGCGCCTGGCCCTCAAGGACCCGAGCCGGGTGGACAGTGCGACGCTGAACCAGATCGACCTGGTCAAGGGTTCGTTTTTTACCGGTGGCCTGTTCCAGGTGGTCATCGGCCCCGGCGAAGTCGAAAAGGTCTATGCCGCGTTGCGCCAACTCACCGGGCTGGCCGCTGCCACCATCGCCGACGTCAAGCAAAAGGGCGCCGACAAGGCCAACGCCATGCAGCGTCTGGTGCGGGTGTTTTCCGATGTCTTCATGCCGATCCTGCCGGCGCTGATCATTGCCGGCCTGCTGATGGGGGTGAACAACCTGCTCGGCGCCAAGGGCATGTTCATCGAAGGCCGGACCCTGCTCGAGGCCTATCCGAACCTGGGGGGCCTGTGGAGCCTGATCAACCTGATGGCCAACACCTCCTTCGTGTTCCTGCCGGCCCTGGTGGGCTGGTCGGCGGCCAAGCGCTTTGGCGGCAGTGAAATCCTCGGCATCGTGCTGGGCCTGATGCTGGTGCACCCCGACCTGCTCAATGCCTGGAACTACGGCAAGGCCGTGGCTGGGCTGGAGGGCCAGAGCCTGCCGTACTTCGACATCTTCGGCCTGTTCCGCATCGAGAAGGTCGGCTACCAGGGGCAGATCCTGCCGATCCTGCTGGCGGCCTACGTCATGAGCGTCATCGAAAAGTGGCTGCGGGCGCGGGTGCCGAATGCGATCACCCTGCTGGTGGTGCCCATCACCACCATAGTGGTCACCGGCGTGCTGGCGCTGGCGGTGATCGGGCCGGTGACCCGGCACCTGGGGATCCTGATCACCGAAGGCGTGGTCACCCTGTTCGAACTGGCGCCGATGCTCGGCGGGGCGATTTTCGGCCTGCTGTACGCGCCCCTGGTGATCACCGGCATGCATCACATGTTCCTGGCCGTGGACCTGCAACTGATCTCGACCCACGGCGGCACCTTCATCTGGCCGATGATCGTCATGTCCAACCTGGCCCAGGGCAGCGCGGCGCTGGCGGTGTTCAGCATGAGCCGCAATGCGCGTGATCGCAGCATGGCCTCGACCTCGGCGATCTCCGCCTATTTCGGTATCACCGAACCGGCCATGTTCGGCGTCAACCTGCGCTACAAATTCCCGTTCTACGCCGCGCTGATCGGCTCGGCGCTGGGCAGCGTGTTCCTGGCGCTGAACAAGGTCCAGGCCTCGGCCATCGGTGTCGGTGGGCTGCCGGGGTTCATCTCGATCATTCCGCAGTACATCCCGATGTTCGTCGTCGGCATGGTCGTCGCCCTGGTGGTGCCGTTCGTGCTGACCTGCGGCTTGAGCCTGAAGATCATCCGCCCGGGGTATCGGGTGGCCTGACAGATCGCTGTCGCGGGCAAGCCAGATTTCCGCGTCCCCCTGCAGGAGCGAGGCTTGCCCGCGATAAGGGCCCCAAAGCCAGTACCCAACCCATTGAAGGAACCCGCCATGCAAGACTGGCAACGTTCGGTGATCTACCAGATCTACCCGAAAAGCTTCTACAGCCACAGCGGCCAGGCCACCGGCGACTTGCTGGGGGTGGTCGACAAGCTCGATTACCTGCACTGGCTGGGCGTCGATTGCCTGTGGCTCACCCCGTTCCTGCGTTCGCCCCAGCGCGACAACGGCTACGACATCAGCGACTACTACGCCATCGACCCGAGCTACGGGACCATGGCCGATTGCGAGCTGTTGATCGCCGAGGCCGGTAAGCGTGGCATCAAGCTGATGCTGGACATCGTGGTCAACCACACCTCCATCGAGCATGAGTGGTTCCGCCAGGCCCGCAGCAGCCTCGACAACCCGTACCGCGACTTCTACATCTGGCGCGACCAGCCGAACAACTGGGAGTCGAAATTCGGCGGCTCCGCCTGGGAATACGAAGCGCAGACCGGTCAGTACTACCTGCACCTGTTCGACCCTACCCAGGCCGACCTCAACTGGGACAATCCCCGGGTACGGGACGAAGTGTTCAAGATGATGCGCTTCTGGCGCGACAAGGGGGTGGGCGGTTTCCGCCTGGACGTGATCAACCTGATCTCCAAGCCGGCGGATTTTCCGGAGGACGCCAGCGACGGCCGGCGCTTCTATACCGACGGCCCGAATGTGCACCAGTACCTGCAGCAGATGCACCGCGAGGTCTTCGACGGCTTCGAGTTGATCAATGTCGGGGAAATGTCCTCCACCAGCCTCGAACACTGCATTCGCTACTCGCAGCCCGCGTCGAAAGAGCTGTCGATGACCTTCAACTTCCATCACCTGAAGGTCGATTACCCGAACTTGCAGAAGTGGGTGCGCGCCGATTTCGACTTCCTCCAACTCAAGCGCATCCTCTCCGACTGGCAGAGCGGCATGCAGGCCGGTGGCGGTTGGAACGCGCTGTTCTGGTGTAACCACGACCAGCCGCGGGTGGTGTCGCGTTTCGGCGACGACGGCGAACACCGCGTGGTCTCGGCGAAGATGCTCGCCACCGCGCTGCACTTTCTCCAGGGCACGCCGTTCGTGTACCAGGGCGAAGAGCTGGGCATGGCCAACCCCGGCTTTACCCATATCGACCAGTACCGCGACGTCGAGACCCTGAATATCTACCGCCTCAAGCGCGACGCTGGCGTGAGCGATGCCGACAGCATGGAGGCGATCATGCAGAAGTCCCGGGACAACGGCCGCACGCCGATGCAATGGCATGCCGGGGCCCACGGTGGCTTTAGCAGCGTCGAGCCCTGGATCGGCGTGCCGGTCGATGCCGTGCGGACCAATGTCGAGCAGCAGCTCGATGACCCGGACTCGGTCCTGCACCACTACCGCCGCCTGATTGCCCTGCGTCGCTGCGAGCCGCTGATCCAGGACGGCGAATACCGTCAGCTGCTGCCTGAGCATCCGCAGGTCTGGGCCTATCTGCGCGAGGGGCAGGGCGAGCGCCTGCTGGTGGTGAATAACTTCTACGGCAGCGCCTGCGAACTGACGTTGCCGGAAAGGGTGATTGCCGGGCACATGGAGCAGCGCCTGGTGATCAGCAACTACGCGGACCACGAACCCCGCGGCCGCAAGCTGTACCTGCGGCCTTACGAGTCCTTTGTCCTGCATCTGATCGACCGCTGACAATCTTCCCCGCGGAACGCGGCGTGGCCGACACACCGCGAGCTTGCGCTCGCCGGTCGGGCGGCGCCTGCGGGGCACAAACACAGAATAAAAATAATCGGGTGGCTTATGAAAACAACAATAAATCGCGCACTGGCAGCCTCCTGCCTGTACCTGGCATTGCCCTTTCCGGCCCAGGCCCTGGAGTTCGCCGGTTACCTGCGCAGCGGCCTCGGGACTTCGGTCAACAGCAGCTCGCAATCCTGTTTCCAACTGCCTGGCGCGCAGTCCAAATACCGCCTGGGCAACGAATGCGAACAGTACGCCGAACTGGAGCTGCGCCAGGACCTGTACACCCTGGACGACGGCTCAGTGCTCAGTGTCGACGCCATGGCGTCGCTCTATAACCAGTACGACCGCAACCTGACCTTCCAGGGCGACAACGGCTCGGCGCGTATGCCGCAGATGTATGCCCAATGGTCGAACATGCCCAGCCTCAATGGCGGTTCGCTGTGGGCCGGCCGGCGTTACTACAAGCGTAACGACATCCATATCTCCGACTTCTACTACTGGAACCAGAGCGCCACCGGCGGCGGTATCGAGGATGTGCTGATCGGCGACCTGAAATACAGCTACGCCTTTTCGCGCAAGGACAACCTCTACCAGAAGGACTACATCAACCGGCACGACTTCAACGTCGGCGGTTTCAAGACCAACCCCGGCGGCGAGCTGGAGCTGGGCCTGAGCTACATCGACAAGCCCGACAGCCGCGATGCCCATAGTGGTTGGGCGCTCACTGCCCAGCATGTGCAAAAGGACTTCCTGGGCGGCAAGAACAAGCTGGCGTTGCAATACGGCGAAGGCCCGGGCACCGGCCTGGGCTACACCGGTAATGTGCAGCTCGACGACCGCAACAAGAGCTACCGCCTGGTGGAGTTCTTCGACTGGCAGCTGACCCCGCGTTTTGGCGGGCAGGTCGAGGCGGTCTATCAGAAAGACATCCGTCCCGACGGCAACGACCAGAACTGGATCTCCTTAGGGATTCGCCCGGCCTATGCCATCAGCGAGCAGTTCAAGCTGGTCACCGAGCTGGGCCACGATCAGGTCGAAGCCCCCGGCGGCACGCGCAAGCTCAGCAAGTTCACCTTCGCCCCGACCTGGTCGCCCAAGGGGCCGTCGTTCTGGGCCCGCCCGGAGGTGCGTCTGTATTACACCTATGCCAGCTGGAACGAGGCCGCGAAACGCGCGGCCAACGAGCTGGCGGCGGGTTCGGCGTTGTCCGATACCGGCGCCTTCGGCACGGCCAGGCACGGCGCGAACGTCGGATTGCAAGTCGAGTACTGGTGGAAATAAGCGATGCTGTCGGGGCGCGCGCTCCATCGGCACTTACAAGAAACACAACAGCAGGTGAAGTCATGGCCACAACCCAACAATTGCAACTGCTCGCGCCGCTGTCCGGGGTGCTGCTGCCCCTGGATCACGTGCCGGACCCGGTGTTCTCCAGCCGGGTGATCGGTGACGGTCTGTGTATCGACCCGACTTCGCAGACCTTGTGCGCGCCGCTGGCCGGCGTGATCAGCAATGTGCAGGACAGTGGTCACGCGGTCAGCATCACCGATGACAACGGGGTGCAGGTGCTGATGCACATCGGCCTGGACACGGTGAACCTGGCCGGCAAAGGCTTCAGCCGCCTGGTGCAGGAGGGCCAGCGGGTCGAGGCCGGGCAGCCGCTGATCGAGTTCGACGCCGACTACATCGCCCTGCATGCGCGCAGCCTGCTGACCTTGTTGCTGGTGGTCAGCGGCGAGCCCTTCACCTGGCTGGTGGCGGACAACGGTCTGGTGGACAGTGGCCAGCCGTTGTTGCAACTGGGGGCCGGGGGCTCGGCGCCGGAAGCAGAACCCCAGGCGACAGGCGAGGCCCTGTTCTCCAGGCCCGTGACCCTGCCCAATCCCAATGGCCTGCATGCGCGCCCGGCGGCGGTGTTCGCCCAGGCGGCCAAGGGCTTCAAGGCGAGCATCTACCTGCATAAACGACAGGCCAGCGCCAATGCCAAGTCCCTGGTGGCGATCATGGCGTTGCAGACTGCGCAGGGCGATGCCTTGCAGATCAGCGCGGCGGGCGAGGATGCCGAGGCGGCGATCGCGGCCCTGACCGAGTTGCTGGCAGGCGGCTGCGGCGAGGTGGTGACCGCGGTGGCCGTCGAGCCGCCGGTACCGGTGGAAACGCCCGCGGCCACCGTGCTGCGGGGCGTCTGCGCCTCGACGGGCTCCGCTTTCGGCCAGGTGGTGCAGGTGGCCGAGCAGAAGCTCGAGATCAGCGAGCTGGCCAGCGATCCGGCGGTGCAGCGCGAACAGTTGGAGCGGGCGCTGGCACAGGCCACCGAGGCCCTGCAGGCATTGCGCGACAAGGCCGCCAGTGTGGCCCAGGGCGAGATCTTCAAGGCGCATCAGGAGTTGCTGGAAGACCCGAGCCTGTTGCAACAGGCCCAGGCCTCGATCGCGGACGGCAAAAGCGCGGCCTTTGCCTGGAACAGCGCCACCGCCGCCACCGCCGAGCTGTTCAGGGGCCTGGACAGCCCGCTGCTGGCCGAGCGTGCGCTGGACCTGATGGACGTCGGGCAGCGGGTGCTCAAGCTGCTGCTCGGGGTGCAGGAAAGCGCCTGGACCCTGCCGGAGCAGGCGATCCTGATTGCCGAGCAACTCACGCCATCCCAGACCGCCGGCCTGGATACGAGCAAGGTCCTGGGCTTCGCCACGGTGGGCGGCGGCGCCACCAGCCATGTGGCGATCCTGGCCCGGGCCCTGGGGCTACCGGCGATCTGTGGCCTGCCGGCCCAGGTGCTGGCGCTGGCCAATGGTACTCAGGTGCTGCTGGATGCCGAGCAGGGTGCCCTGCACCTGGAGCCGGCGCCGGCGCTGATCGAGCGGTTGCAGGCCAGGTGTCAGCAGCAACGCCAGCGCCAGCGTGAGGAACTGGAGCAGGCCGGGCTGCCGGCGGTAACGCGCGACGGTCATCACTTCGAGGTGACGGCCAACATCGCCTCGCTGGCCGAGGCCGAGCAGGCCATGGACCTGGGCGGGGAAGGGGTCGGCTTGCTGCGTTCGGAATTTCTGTACCAGGATCGCGGCGTCGCTCCCAGCCATGAAGAGCAGGCGGCGACCTACAGCGCCATTGCCCGGGTCCTGGGCACCGAGCGCAACCTGGTGGTGCGGACCCTGGATGTGGGCGGCGACAAACCCCTGGCCTATGTCGCGATGGAGGCCGAGGCCAACCCCTTCCTCGGCATGCGCGGGATCCGCCTGTGCCTGGAACGCCCGCAGCTGCTGCGCGAGCAGTTCCGGGCGATCCTGGCCAGTGCCGGGTTGGCCCGCCTGCACATCATGCTGCCGATGGTCACCCAGCTCTCGGAGTTGCGGCAGGCGCGGCAACTGCTGGAGGACGAAGCCCTGGCTCTGGGGCTCGCGGAGTTGCCGAAGCTGGGGATCATGATCGAAGTCCCCTCGGCGGCGCTGCTGGCCGACCTGTTCGCGCCGGAGGTGGATTTCTTCTCCATCGGCACCAATGACCTGACCCAGTACACCCTGGCCATGGACCGCGATCACCCGCGCCTGGCCAGCCAGGCCGACAGCTTTCACCCGGCGGTGCTGCGCCTGATCGCCAGCACCGTCAAGGCCGCCCATGCCCATGGCAAGTGGGTGGGGGTGTGTGGCGCGCTGGCTTCGGAAACCCTGGCGGTGCCCCTGTTGCTGGGTCTGGGGGTGGACGAACTGTCGGTCAGCGTGCCGCTGATCCCGGCGATCAAGGCCCGGGTGCGCGAGGTCGAGCTGAGCCAATGCCAGGCCCTCGCCGGGTGCGTGCTCGGCCTGGAAAGTGCCGAGCAGGTGCGCGATGCCTTGCAGCTGCATCAACAGTCGACGCTGACCCCTTCCCTGGTTCTGGAGAACTGAACATGTTCGAGAAATTGCAGCGGGCGTTCTGGAAAGCCCTGACCCCGGACCTGGTGCCCGATCACCCGAAAGCGGCAGTCCAACCCAAGGCGGAGGCCGCCCTGGGCCCAGAGCTGCTCGCGGCCCTGGGCGGCGCCAACAATCTCAAGAGCCAGCAGCGGGTGGCCCTGACCCGGGTGCGGGTGGAATTGCATGATCCGAGCCTGCTCGATGCCGCGGCCTTGCAAGGGGCTGGCGTGCCCGGGGTGATGGCGTTGGCCGGGGGCGTGGTGCATCTGCTGGTCGGGGTGTCCGTCTAGGCACTGCGAGTGCTGTGCACTCGATCGCGGGCAAGCCTCGCTCCTACAGATGTCGCAGATCCGTAGGAGCGAGGCTTGCCCGCGATGGCGTCCTTTCAGGCGCCGACGATCTGCCTGCGGCCGGTCGCCGCTGTGCCCTTACCGTTTCTCAACTGCGGGTGTATCGTATTCGCCTTTTCGGGCCCCGGCCCGCCGCAGATACGTGAGGTAGTTGAGTCCATGTCCTTTACCCGTCGACAGATACTTGGTGGTCTGGCCGGTCTTGCAGTGGTTGGCGTGGGGGCCGGTGGCGCGGCGCGTTACTGGTTGGGCAAGGTGGCCGACGCCGAGGCGGGCCACGATTATCAACTGATCGCCGCGCCGCTGGACGTGGAACTGGTGCCGGGCCACAAGACCCAGGCCTGGGCCTTCGGCCCCTCGGCGCCGGGCACCGAGCTGCGGGTGCGCCAGGGCGAGTGGCTGCGGGTGCGCTTCATCAACCAGCTGCCGGTGGCCACCACCATCCATTGGCACGGCATCCGCCTGCCGCTGGAAATGGACGGCGTGCCTTACGTGTCGCAGTTGCCGGTGATGCCGGGCGAGTACTTCGACTACCAGTTCCGCGTGCCGGATGCCGGCAGCTACTGGTACCACCCGCACGTCAACAGCAGCGAAGAGCTGGGCCGCGGCCTGGTCGGCCCGCTGATCGTCGAAGAGCGCGAGCCCACCGGCTTCAAGTACGAACGCACCCTGAGCCTGAAAAGCTGGCATGTGGATGAAGAGGGCGCCTTCCTGCCCTTCAGCATTCCCCGCGAGGCGGCACGGGGCGGCACCGCCGGGCGTTTGTCGACCATCAACGGCGTGTCCCAGGCGGTGGTCGAGATTCCGGCCGGGCAGATCACCCGCGTGCGCCTGCTCAACCTCGACAACACCCTGACCTACCGCATCAACATCCCCGACGCCGAAGCGCAGATCTACGCCCTGGACGGCAACCCCATCGAGCCGCGTCCGCTGGGCAAGGAATACTGGCTGGGGCCGGGCATGCGTATCTGCCTGGCGATCAAGGCGCCAGCGGCCGGCGAAGAGCTGTCGCTGCGCAATGGCCCGGTGCGCCTGGGCACCTTCCGTTCGGTGGCCAACAGCGATGCGCCGACCGAGTGGCCGCCGGCGTTGCCGGCCAACCCGGTGGCCGAGCCGGACCTGGACAATGCCGAGAAGCTCAACTTCAACTTCGAGTGGGTTGGCTCGGTCTCGGTGAACGTGGACAATGGCAAGCCACCGAGCCTGTGGCAGATCAACGGCAAGGCCTGGGACATCACCGACAAGACCTGCGCCGACCGCCCGATCGCCACGCTCAAGAAAGGCCAGAGCTACATTTTCGAATTGAAGAACATGACCCAGTACCAGCATCCGATCCACTTGCACGGCATGAGCTTCAAGGTCATCTCCTCGAACCGCAAGCAGATCACCCCGTATTTCACCGACACCTACCTGCTGGGCAAGAACGAGCGGGCCCGGGTGGCGCTGGTAGCGGATAACCCGGGGGTGTGGATGTTCCATTGCCATGTGATCGACCACATGGAAACCGGCCTGATGGCCGCCATCGAGGTGGCCTGATGCGGCAGATTCGCCCGGCCCGGATCATCGATCGCAGCCGCGACCAGGACTTCATGCGCGAGGCCCTGGCCCTGGCCGCCCAGGGCGCGGCCCTGGGCGAGGTACCGGTGGGCGCGGTGCTGGTGCAGGACGGGGAAATCATCGGCCGTGGTTTCAATTGCCCGATCAGCGGCAGCGATCCCAGTGCCCATGCGGAAATGGTCGCGATCCGTGCCGCGGCCCAGGCGGTGAACAATTACCGCCTGCCCGGCAGCACCCTCTACGTGACCCTGGAACCGTGCAGCATGTGCGCCGGGCTGATCGTGCATTCGCGGATCGCCCGGGTGGTGTACGGTGCGCTGGAGCCCAAGGCGGGCATCGTGCAGAGCCAGGGACAGTTCTTCAGCCAGGGGTTTCTCAACCACCGGGTGCTGTTCGAAGGCGGGGTCCTGGCCGAAGAGTGCGGCGCGGTGCTGAGTGAATTCTTCAAGGCGCGCCGAGCCAGCCGCGACTGAGCACCTTCCTGTAGGAGCGAGGCTTGCCCGCGATAGCGTCAGCCCGGGCAATGCACATCTCGAATCTGCCGTGAGGTTCGAAATCACTATCGCGGGCAAGCCTCGCTCCTACAGATACAGGTGGCTTATTTCCTGGCGACGATTACCGCGCGCATCGGCGCCGGCAGGCCTTCGATGGTCTTGCTGTGGTCGTTGGGGTCGAGGAAGTCGCTCAGGGACTGGTACTTCATCCACGCGGTGGCCCGTTGTTCCTCGACGCTGGTCACGCTGACATCCACGCAGCGCACGTCGCTGAAGCCGGCGCGGCGCAGCCACAGTTCCAGGGCCGGCACCGACGGCAGGAACCACACGTTGCGCATCTGCGCGTAGCGGTCTTCCGGCACCAGCACCTGATGCTGGTCGCCTTCCACCACCAGGGTTTCCAGCACCAGTTCGCCGCCCTTGACCAGGCAGTCCTTGAGCGCCAGCAAATGTTCGATCGGCGAGCGGCGGTGGTAGAACACGCCCATGGAAAACACCGTGTCGAAGCCTTCCAGGTTGGGCGGCAGGTCCTCGAACGGGAATGGCAGGTGCCACACCGCGGGCTCTGACAGGTAACGCTGCACCGCTTGGAACTGGCAGAAGAACAGCCAGTTGGGGTCGACGCCGATCACGCTGTGGGCGCCGGCACCGAGCATGCGCCACATGTAATAGCCATTGCCGCAGCCGACATCGAGGATGCGCTTGCCCGCAAGGTCCAGGTGCGGTGCGACCCGCGACCACTTCCAGTCCGAGCGCCACTCGGTATCCACATGCACGCCGAACAGGTCGAACGGGCCCTTGCGCCAGGGCGACAGGCCCATCAGCGCGCTGTGCATCTGGGCGCGGGTTTCGTCGTCGCAGTCGGTGTCCAGGGTCAGGCCATCGAGCAGGTCGACCCGGGTCGGCTGGACCTTCGGCAGTGCATCCAGCGCGCTCTGCCAGCGCTCCAGGTCGCCGTGACCCTTTTCCATCTTGGTGTCGAGTTGCGCTTGCAGGGTGTTGGCCCAGTCGGCCAGCGGCGTGCCGGCCAGACGGCGGGCGAGGGGGGACAGATCGATCATGGCAAGGCAATCAACGAGGCAAAGTTAAGACACTGGAACCACGGCACGACT
>NZ_JBNNVU010000117.1:0-15241 GCF_050280705.1 Pseudomonas sp. NPDC089530
GCCGTCGAACGCCATCATGCTCGACAGCGCGGCGGGCGAGTACCTGGCGAAAATGGGCCGAGACTTTATCAGCTTCAGCTTTGCTTGGGAAGCCCCCAAACACACAACTTCCAGTTCCAGTCAGTTTTGCTTCGGTAAAATTACCTAGCAAATTCAAAGCGTTACGTACTTCTGGATAACGCCTTGCGACTACCGGAAGGCAGTCGTTCCTGCTGTTTCCCTTGGGAACGGGGCGCACTTTAATGGGCGGAGTGTCACGTGTCAACAGCGGATCTGAAAAAATTTCTGCTGTACTTACAGAGACTTGCGGCACCAGCACGAGATACCAGGGCTCTTCGGGTTCTACCGGGGTGAGTTTTTCTCCCACGCCTTCGGCGAAAGCCGCATGGCCACGCACGAAAACCGGGACGTCGGCACCCAGGCTCAGGCCCAGCGTGGCCAGGCGATCCTCATCCCAGCCCAGTTGCCAGAGATGGTTCAGGCCCAGCAGGGTGGTCGCCGCGTTGGAACTGCCGCCACCGATGCCGCCGCCCATGGGCAGGACTTTGTCGATCCAGATGTCGATGCCCAGGGGGCAGGCGGATTGTTCCTGGAGTTGCCTGGCCGCGCGCACGATCAGGTTGCTGTCGTGGGGTACGCCGGCGAATTCCGTGTGCAGGCGAATGACCCCGTCATCGCGGACGGCGAAGGTGATTTCATCGCCGTAGTCGAGAAACTGAAAGATCGTCTGCAGCTCGTGATAGCCGTCTTCGCGACGACCGAGAATGTGCAGCATCAGGTTGAGCTTGGCCGGGGAGGGCAGGCTCAGGCGTGGCGCGCTCATGTTTACTGCCCCAACTTGCGTGGTTGCCATTCCTTGATCACCAGGGTGACGTCAAGGTCCTGGCCATGCAGCTTGATCCGCTCGGGCAGCCAATAACCGTTCTGTTGCGCATAGCTGAGGTATTCGACCTGCCAGTTGTCCTGTTCGAGGTTGGACAGGCGGCTGTCGCCATCCAGGGTCAGGCGGCTCTTGCTGTCGGGAGCGGGCAGCCCGCGAACCCACCAGGCCAGGTGGGAGACCGGCAGTTTCCAGCCCAACTGTTCTTCGAGCAAGGCTTCCGGGGTCGGCGCTTCATAACGGCCCTGGTTGGCGACTTCCAGCGCGACCTGGCCGGGACGGCCGGTCAGGCGGGCGGCGCCGCGACCCAGCGGGCCCGACAGGCGGATGTCGTAGTAGTCCTGGCGCTGCAGCCAGAACAGCGTGCCGCTGCCCGAGTCCTTGGGGGCGCGAATGCCGATCTTGCCGTTGATCTGCCAGCCGTCGAGGCCAACCAGTTGCTGTTTGTGTTCGCGCCATAACGCGGGGCTGCCGTGACCCTCGACGGACTCGCGAGTGGCGAAACCCGAACAGCCGGCGAGCAGGGCGATAAGGCTGAAAATGATAAAGTGGCGCAAAAACATAGTCTTAAAGGGTCTCTGATCCGGTCAGGCGTTTGATGGTACCGCGCAGGACAGGGCTGTCGGGCTGGTCCTTGAGGAACTTGCTCCAGATCTGCCGGGCCTCTCGTTGCTTGCCATTGGCCCAGAGCACTTCGCCCAGGTGCGCGGCGACTTCCTGATCGGGGAAGCGTTCCAGTGCCTGGCGCAGCAGGCGCTCGGCTTCCGCGAGGTTGCCCAGGCGATAGTTCACCCAGCCCAGGCTATCGAGCACCGCCGGATCGTCCGGGGTCAGTTGGTGAGCCTGTTCGATCAGGGCCTTGGCTTCGGCGTAGCGGGTCGTGCGGTCCGACAGGGTGTAGCCCAGGGCGTTCAGCGCCATGGCGTTGTCCGGCTCGCGCTTGATGATCAGGCGCAGGTCCTTTTCCATTTGTGCCAGGTCGTTGCGCTTCTCGGCCTGCATCGCCCGGGTGTAGAGCAGGTTCACGTCGTCCGGGTATTGCTGCAGGGCCTGCTGGAGAATCTTCCAGGCCTTGTCGCCCTGTTTGTTGGCGGACAGGGTTTCGGTCTCGATCAGGTACAGCTGGATGGTGTAGTCCGGTTGGGTGTCGCGGGCCGCGGCCAGGCGTTTTTCCGCTTCGGCGGTACGGCCGTTGTTCATCAGGATATCGGCCTGGCGCAATTGGGCCGGCAGGTAATCGTTGCCGGGACCGACCTGGCCGTATTCGGCCAGCGCGCCCTGGGGATCGTTGAGCTCTTCAGCGATGCGACCCAGGTTCAGGTGTGCCGAATCGACGTGGCTTTCCCGGGCGATCAGGTCTTCCAGGTAGCCTTTGGCTTCTTGCCAGTCCTTGGCTTCCAGGCAGACCAGCGCCAAGGAATAACGCAGCTCGTCGTCTTCCGGGTACTGCTGGACCAGGCTGGAGAACTGGGCCTTGGCATCGTCCATGCGGTCCTGCTCGACCAGCATGCGTGCGTAAGTCAGGCGCAGGCGCTTGTCGTCCGGGTATTTGCGAATGCTTTTTTCCAGCAGCGGCAGGGCTTCGTCGGCACGGCTGAGGCTCTGCAGCAGGCGCGCGCGCAGCAGGATCGGGGCGATTTCACCTTCTTCCGGCGGGTGCTGCTCCAGCAGTTTCAGCGCTTCGCGGGTGTCGCCATCCTGTTGCAGCAGCAGTGCCTTGCCGAACACCAGTTGGCCGTTGTTCGGGTGCTTTTGCAGCAGGCGGTCGAAACTCTTCATCAGGCCGTTGCGGGTGTCCTGGTCGGTGTCGGCGGCCGACAGCGCGAGGAAGTCGAAATGGGTATCGCCTTTGCCTTGGAGGACTTTCTCCATATAGACCATGGAGTCGTCGTAACGCCCGCTGCGGGCCAGCTGGATGGCGGCGGCGCGCTGGGCTTCCAGATCGTCGGGGGCGTTTTTTGCCCAGATCAGCGAGGTGTCCAGCGCGGCCTGGTCGGCGCCCAGGTATTCGGCGATGCGGAAGGCCCGCTCGGAGATGCCCGGGTCCTGGGTGTTGATGGCCTGGGTGACATAGTTGTCCAGGGCAATGTCGAAACGATTGCGTTGGCCAGCCAGTTCCGCGCTCAGCAGGCTGAAGATCGTGTCTTCGCTGAACGAGGAGTAAACCTTGGGCTTTTCGGGAGCCGGGGTGCTTTCTTCCACCGGCGGCGCACCGCCCGGCGAAACGGGAGCCAGGGACTGGCAGCCGCTGAGGAAGACAAAAGCGAGGAGCAGCGCGGACGATCTATTCATATTAAGGAAGAGGATGACTAACCTGCGGTCGGAGCATCATGACACAAGCCTTCGGCCAAACATAACCGAGACTCGGCGGATGCCGGTTAGAGGCAGTCTATTGGGACAATAGTCGGCAGTGGTTGTTCTGAATCTTTCGAAGTAGGACAATTGTCGGCTTCTCGACATCATCAGCGACCTTGAATGGCCTTCCTTGCACTCGGTATTAACCACAAGACTGCTTCAGTAGACGTCCGCGAGCGCGTGGCCTTTACCCCTGAGCAGTTGGTTGAGGCCCTGCAGCAGCTCTGCCGCCTTACCGACAGCCGCGAAGCTGCGATCCTCTCCACCTGCAATCGCAGTGAACTCTATATAGAACAGGATCACCTTTCGGCAGATGTGGTACTGCGCTGGCTGGCCGAGTACCACCATCTGAGCCTGGAAGACCTGCGCGCCAGTGCCTATGTGCATGAGGACGATGCGGCCGTTCGTCACATGATGCGCGTCGCCTCGGGGCTGGACTCCCTGGTGCTGGGCGAGCCGCAGATCCTCGGACAGATGAAATCCGCCTACGCTGTGGCGCGTGAGGCCGGCACCATCGGCCCCTTGCTGGGGCGGCTGTTCCAGGCCACCTTCAGTGCCGCCAAGCAGGTACGTACCGACACGGCCATCGGTGAAAACCCGGTGTCCGTGGCCTTTGCCGCGGTGAGCCTGGCGAAACAGATTTTCAGCGATCTGCAACGCAGCCAGGCGCTGCTGATCGGCGCGGGCGAGACCATTACCCTGGTCGCCCGCCACCTGCATGATCTGGGGGTCAAGCGCATCGTGGTCGCCAACCGCACCCTGGAACGCGCCAGCACCCTGGCCGAACAGTTTGGCGCCCATGCCGTACTGCTGTCGGATATCCCCCAGGAGCTGGTGCACAGCGACATCGTCATCAGTTCCACCGCCAGCCAGTTGCCGATCCTCGGCAAGGGCGCGGTGGAAAGCGCACTGAAACTGCGCAAGCACAAGCCGATCTTCATGGTGGACATCGCCGTGCCCCGGGATATCGAGCCGGAAGTCGGCGAGTTGGACGACGTTTACCTCTACACCGTCGACGACCTCCACGAAGTGGTCGCCGAAAACCTCAAGAGCCGCCAGGGCGCGGCGCAGGCGGCGGAAGAGCTGGTGAACGTCGGCGCCGAAGATTTCATGGTGCGCCTGCGCGAGCTGGCTGCGGTGGATGTACTCAAGGCGTATCGTCAGCAGAGCGAGCGCCTGCGTGATGAAGAGCTGCAAAAGGCCCAGCGCATGCTCGCCAACGGCAGCAGCGCCGAAGATGTCCTGATGCAACTGGCTCGCGGCCTGACCAACAAATTGCTGCACGCGCCCAGCGTCCAGTTGAAAAGACTGACGGCTGAAGGCCGCCTGGATGCGCTGGCCATGGCCCAGGAACTCTTTGCCCTCGGTGAGGGCGCTTCGGACTCTTCGGATAAAAAACCGCAATGAAAGCGTCACTGCTCAATAAGCTGGATGTCCTCCAGGATCGTTTCGAGGAACTGACCGCGTTGCTTGGCGACGGCGAAGTCATTTCCGATCAGGCCAAGTTCCGCACCTATTCCAAGGAGTACGCGGAAGTCGAGCCGATCGTCGAAGGTTATAAACAGGTGCTCAAGGTCCAGGCCGACCTCGAGGGCGCCCAGGCGCTGCTCAAGGACAGCGACCCGGACGTGCGCGAGATGGCCGTGGAGGAAGTCCGCGAAGCCAAGGAACAACTGGTCGAACTGGAAAGCACCCTGCAACGCATGCTGCTGCCCAAGGACCCGAACGACGGTCGCAACGTGTTCCTGGAAATCCGCGCTGGCACCGGCGGCGACGAGGCAGCAATCTTCTCCGGCGACCTGTTCCGCATGTACTCGCGTTATGCCGAGCGGCGTGGCTGGCGGCTGGAGATTCTCTCGGAAAACGAGGGTGAGCACGGCGGCTACAAGGAAGTCATCGCCCGGGTCGAAGGCGAGAACGTCTACGGCAAGCTGAAGTTCGAATCCGGCGCCCACCGCGTACAGCGGGTGCCTGCCACCGAGTCCCAGGGCCGCATCCATACCTCGGCCTGCACCGTGGCCGTGCTGCCCGAGCCGGACGAACAGGAAGCCATCGAGATCAACCCGGCGGATCTGCGGATCGACACCTACCGCTCTTCCGGCGCCGGTGGCCAGCACGTCAACAAGACCGACTCGGCGATCCGTATCACCCACCTTCCGACGGGAATCGTGGTCGAGTGCCAGGAAGAACGTTCCCAGCACAAGAACCGGGCGCGGGCCATGTCCTGGCTGTCGGCCAAGCTCAACGACCAGCAGACCAGCGCCGCGGCCAATGCGATTGCCAGCGAGCGCAAGCTGCTGGTGGGCTCGGGCGACCGCTCCGAGCGCATCCGCACCTACAACTTCCCCCAGGGCCGGGTCACCGATCACCGGGTCAACCTGACGCTCTACTCCCTCGACGAAATCCTCGCCGGTGGCGTCGAAGCGGTGATCGAACCGCTTCTGGCCGAATACCAGGCCGATCAATTGGCCGCACTGGGCGAGTAAAGGAAGGGACGAGTCAATGACCATCATCGCCAGCCTGTTGCGCGCCGCCCAATTACCCGACTCGCCGACCGCCCGCCTGGACGCCGAGCTGCTGCTGGCCGCCGCCCTGGGCAAGCCGCGCAGCTTTCTGCACACCTGGCCCGAGCGGATCGTGCCCAGCGAAGCGGCCTTGACCTTCGCCAGTTACCTGCAGCGGCGCCGCTCCGGCGAGCCGGTGGCGTACATCCTGGGGCAGCAGGGCTTCTGGAAGCTCGACCTGGAAGTGGCGCCCCATACCCTGATCCCGCGTCCCGACACCGAACTGCTGGTGGAGGCGGCGCTGGAACTGTTGCCCGCCACGCCGGCCAGGGTGCTCGACCTGGGTACGGGCAGTGGCGCCATCGCCCTGGCCCTGGCCAGCGAGCGCCCGGCGTGGCGGGTCACCGCGGTCGACCGGGTGCTGGAAGCCGTGGCCCTGGCCGAACGCAACCGGCAGCGTCTGCAACTGGACAATGTCACGGTGCTGAACAGCCATTGGTTCGGCGCCCTGGACGGCCAGCGTTTCCAGCTGATCGTCAGCAACCCGCCTTATATAGCCGCTGCCGACCCACACCTGGCCGCCGGCGATGTGCGTTTCGAACCGGAGAGCGCCCTGGTGGCGGGCCAGGACGGGCTGGACGATCTGCGCCTGATCATCGCCCAGGCACCACGGCATCTCGAGGCCGGTGGCTGGCTGATGCTCGAGCATGGCTACGATCAGGCGCCGGCCGTGCGCGATCTGTTGCTGACCCAGGGCTTTGCCGAGGTGCACAGCCGTGTCGACCTGGGCGGTCATGAACGCATCAGCCTGGGGCGCCTGCCGTGCTGAACGATCAGGAGTTGTTGCGCTATAGCCGGCAGATCCTGCTGCAGCACGTCGACATCGACGGTCAGTTGCAGCTCAAGGCCAGCCGCGTTCTGATCGTCGGCCTCGGCGGCCTGGGCGCTCCGGCGGCCCTGTACCTGGCCGCCGCGGGTGTCGGCGAGTTGCACCTGGCCGACTTCGATACGGTCGACCTGACCAACCTGCAACGCCAGATCATCCACGACACCGCCAGCGTCGGCCAAAGCAAGGTCGATTCGGCTATGCGGCGCTTGTCCGCGATCAATCCCGACATCCAGCTGGTGGCCCATCGCGCTGCGCTGGATGCCGACTCCCTGGCGGCGGCGGTCACCGCCGTGGACCTGGTGCTCGATTGCACCGACAACTTCTCGACCCGCGAGGCGGTGAACGCCGCCTGCGTCGCAGCCGGCAAGCCGTTGGTCAGCGGTGCGGCGATCCGCCTGGAAGGCCAGCTGTCGGTGTTCGACCCCCGTCGTCCCGAGAGCCCGTGCTACCACTGTCTATATGGGCACGGCAGCGAAGCCGAACTGACCTGCAGCGAAGCCGGGGTGGTCGGGCCGCTGGTGGGCCTGGTGGGCAGCCTGCAAGCCCTTGAGGCCTTGAAGCTGCTGGTGGGTTTTGGCGAGCCGTTGGTGGGCCGCCTGTTGCTGATCGACGCGCTGGGCACGCGTTTTCGCGAACTGCGGGTCAAGCGCGATCCGGGCTGCAGCGTCTGCGGAGGCCGGCATGCGTGAGGCACCGATCGGCGTCTTCGACTCCGGTGTCGGCGGCCTGTCGGTGCTGGCGGAAATCCAGCAGCGGCTGCCCCATGAGTCGCTGCTGTACATGGCCGATTGCGGCCACATTCCCTACGGCGAGAAAACCCCCGAATTCATTCGCCAGCGTTGCAGCCTGATCGCCGGATTCTTCCGCGAGCAGGGGGCCAAGGCCCTGGTGCTGGCCTGCAACACCGCGACTGTGGCCGGTGTCGCCGAGCTGCGTCGGGATTATCCGGACTGGCCCATCGTCGGCATGGAGCCCGCGGTCAAGCCGGCCGCCGCCGCTACCCGTAGCGGCGTGGTGGGCGTGCTGGCCACCACCGGCACCTTGCAAAGCGCCAAGTTCGCCGCCTTGCTCGATCGTTTCGCCACCGACATCAAGGTCATTACCCAGCCATGCCCGGGCCTGGTGGAGCTGATCGAAGCCGGCGACCTGCACAGCCCGGCGTTGCGCCAACTGCTGCAGGGTTATGTCGAGCCGCTGCTGGCGGCCGGTTGCGACACCATCATCCTTGGCTGCACCCACTACCCGTTTCTCAAGCCGCTGCTCAAGCCGATGATCCCCGCGGATACCAGCCTGATCGATACCGGGGCCGCGGTGGCCCGCCAGCTGGAACGCTTGCTCGGCGAGCGCGAGCTGCTGGCCATGGGGCCGGCACGCCAGGCCCGATTCTGGACCAGTGGCAATCCGGATCATTTCAGACATATCCTGCCGTTGCTCTGGAATGAAACAGGAGCGGTACAAAGCTTCGAGCTATAAGAAGATCATGCGGATGCGGGAATTTGCGCTGAACTTCTGTTCTCGCACGGATTTCTACTCACTGCAGAACCTGTACAAGACCATACGATCGTTAAAAAAGGATGTTCCTGATGAGACGAGTGTTCTGTTTGGCTGCGCTTGCGGCCGCGCTGTTGGGGCAAAGTTTTTCGGCACAGGCGGCGGGTGTCGAGTTTTCGGTGGGACAGACCAGCGACTCGACCCAGGCCTACCGCTTGGGCATGCAATTCGACTGGGACAAAAGCTGGCTGCAAAGCGATGTCGGTCGCCTGACCGGCTACTGGAGCGGCGCTTATACCTTCTGGGACGGCGACAAGAAATCCAGCAACCACAGCCTGTCGTTCTCGCCGGTGCTGGTGTACGAATTCGCCGGGCAGAACGTCAGGCCTTACGTCGAGGCGGGGATCGGCGTCGCGGTGTTCGCCAACACCGAGGTGGAGGACAACAAGCTCGGTTCTGCCTTCCAGTTCGAGGATCGCTTCGGTTTCGGCCTGCGTTTCAATGGCGGGCATGAGGTCGGCATCCGGGCCACCCACTATTCCAACGCCGGCATCGCCACGCCCAACGACGGTGTCGAGAGCTACGCGCTGCATTACACCATGCCGTTGTAAGACCCTTTCAGCGATACGCCGTGGCGATGCCCCGGCGTTCGTTGAGGCACTCCGCTTCCCCCATCTCGAACTCCCGGCAGATCAGCGGGCGTTGTTCGTAGATGCTGCACAGCATGCTGTTGCGATCCAGCGCGGCGCACCAGCCGTCATCCAGCCGCCGCATGATTTCGCCGCCCCAGTCGTCGGTGTCGATAAAACGTTCCGGTACCCCGGTTTCGGTGATCAGCAGCACTTCCAGCTGGCAGCAGCAGGCGGCGCAGCTCGAACAGGTGACTGCCGCTTCGGCGATCTGGGTGACAGGGATAGTGATAGTGGTCATAGGGCGCGCAGTGTAAGGCAGTGGGCACAGGCTGTGTGACGCCACTGACGGACGTCTTCCAGGCTGCTTATTCCCGATGCCCCTCGGCATCGATCCGCGACGGCAGCTGCTTGAAGGCCGCCAGGGCACGTTCCCGGGACAGCGACAGGTCGACCATCGGTGGCGGGTAGCCGGCCACGCCGAACAGGCCACCCATGGCCGCTGGGTTGTGGATCTCTTTTTCATCCAGGCTCGCCAGTTCTGGCAGCCAATGCCTGATGAAGCGCCCCTGGCTGTCGAACTTCTGTGACTGGCTCAACGGATTGAAGATCCGGAAGTAGGGCACTGAGTCGGTGCCGGTGGACGAGCTCCACTGCCAGCCGCCGTTGTTCGCCGCCAGGTCGCCATCGATCAGGTGGCGCATGAAGAAGCGCTCACCCAGGCGCCAGTCGATCAACAGGTTCTTGGTCAGGAACATCGCCACGATCATCCGCAGGCGGTTGTGCATCCAGCCGGTTTCCAGCAATTGGCGCATGGCCGCGTCGATGATCGGCAGGCCGGTGCGGCCCTGCTGCCAGGCCGCCAGTTCATCGGGGGCATCGCGCCAGGCCACGGCCTCGGTTTCCGGGCGGAAGGCCCGGTGCCGGGACACCCGTGGGTAGCCCACCAGGATGTGTTTGTAGAACTCGCGCCAGAGCAGTTCGTTGATCCAGGTGACTGCGCCGGGGCTGCCGCTGGCGAACTCGCCCTGGTTGTGTTGCAGCGCGGCGTGCAGGCACTGGCGAGGCGACAGCACGCCGGCGGCGAGGTAGGGCGAGAGCTGGCTGGTGCCGGGCCTGGCCGGCAAGTCGCGTTCGGCCTGGTAGTGGTCGAGCTGCGCCTCGGCAAAATGCACCAGGCGTTGCAGCGCGGCGTCTTCGCCGGCTGGCCAGAGCGCTTGCAGAGAGGGCGTGGGTGTCGGGAAACCCTCGACCTGCCGCGGCACTGCATCGGCCTTTACCCCGAGCGCAGCCTGTGCCCTGGGCGCCGCGACCCGGGACGGCAGGGCGCTGTACAGCCGGTTGTAGCAAACCTTGCGAAACTGGCTGAAGACCTGGAAGTAACCGCCGCTCCTGGTCAGCACACTGCCGGGGCGAAACAGCAACTGGTCGAGGTAACTGTGGAAGCTCACCCCCTGGCTCTTCAGCAGGCTGGCCACCGCGGTATCCCGGCGGCTTTCGTGGATGCCGTATTCCTCGTTGACGTGCAGCGCCTCGATGGACAGTTCGCGGCACAGCTGGAGCAGTACCTGGGGCGCCTGATCCCAGGCCGGCGCCTCACGGATCAGGAGCGGGATATTCAGCCCGGCCAGGTCGCTGCTCAGCCGTTGCAGGTTGCGCAGCCAGAAGTCGACCTTGCAGGGCGCGTCGTCATGGGCCTGCCATTGCTTCGGGCTCAGCAGATACACGGCCACGGTCGGGCCGCGCTGGGTTGCGGCGCTCAGCGCGGTATTGTCATGCAGGCGCAGGTCGCTGCGTAGCCAGATCAGTTGCATGGGGGGAGTCGGTTCCAGGTGTTCGTGTACAAGAATGAAAATTTGTACAACTTTGCTTCATCATAAAAGCAAAGGCGTGCGGATCAAACAGGTTGTACCGGTTTGTGCCGTGGAGCTTTTCGGGGTGGTTGCTGCGTCACGGAGCGGGTCGATCAGCGATGCGTAGCGGGTTCTGGACGGGAAGGCAGGCTGCTGTCCAGGCCGACAGCAGCAAGTTGTGCGGGGTGATGCGTTTCTCTACAGATGTTCACGCAGCCGACGGGCCGCCTCCTGGCCACTGAGCCAGGCCCCTTCGACGCGGCCGGACAGGCACCAGTCGCCGCATACATAGAGCCCCAGGTCGGCATCCGCCAGGGCGCCCCATTCATGGCTGCTGGCCGGGCGGGCGTAGAGCCAGCGGTGGGCGAGGCTGAAGACCGGCGCGGGCATGGCGCTGTGCAGCAGTTCGGCGAAAGCGCCGTGCAACTGTTCGATCACCGCTTCTTTCGGCAGGTCGATGTGCTGGCGGCTCCAGGCGCTGCTGGCGTGCAGGACCCAGGTGTCGAGGCGATTGTCGCGCCCCGGCTTGCTGCGATTGCGGGCCAGCCAGTCCAGCGGGCTGTCTTGTACGAAGCAGCCTTCCACCGAGGTTTCCAGCGGGGTCTCGAAAGCCAGGGCGACGGCCCAGGTCGGATCCATCTTCACCCCGGCGGCGGCACTCGCCAGTTTGGGTGCGGCGGCCAGCAGGGCGGTGGCCTGGGGCGCCGGAGTAGCGATGATCACGTGGCTGAACGGGCCGTGGGTAAAGCCCTCGGCATCCTGCAGGTGCCAATGCTGTTCACCACGGTAGACCTCGGTGATGCGGCAGGCGAAGTGCGCTTCCGTCTCGCCCAGCAGGCCACGGGTGATGGCGCTCATGCGCGGGGTGCCGACCCATCGGGTCTGTTCGTCCGGCGACGGGGTGAGTTGGCCACCGTGGGAGTTGTACAACTGCGGCGCCCATTCGGCGGCCCAGCCGTTGACCTGCCAGCGCTGCACTTCGGTGACGAAGCGTCGGTCTCTGGCGGTGAAATATTGCGCGCCCATGTCCAGCGCGCCGGCGTCGCTGCGCTTGCTGGACATGCGTCCGCCACTGCCACGACTCTTGTCGAAGAGTTGCACGACATGCCCGGCATCTCGTAACGCCTGGGTGGCGGAGAGTCCGGCGATGCCGGTACCGATGATTGCAATGGGGACGGTCATAGGGGCCTCGTTTACCTTTCTGTGCAGACTACGCCGTGGTTAGATCTATACAGTTTTGTTTTTCGGTATAACTTTCGGCGCTATCGGATTTACAGGGTGTCCTATTGTTAAACACAGAGCCTGCCCGATTTAAATGATCCCTGCTTATAAAAATAGACTAGTGATCCGGGTAAAACGCCACGCGAGGAAGATGTCATGCACATATTGCTGACCGGCGGTACTGGTCTGATAGGACGTCAACTCTGCCGTCACTGGCTGACCCAGGGCCATCGGCTGACGGTGTGGAGTCGTCGGCCTGCCCAGGTGCCTTCTCTGTGTGGCGCTCAGGTGCGTGGCATCGCTCGACTGGAGGAACTGGGAGAAGAAACGGTCGATGCCATCGTCAATCTGGCAGGGACCCCGATCGCCGATCGACTCTGGACCCACAAGCGCAAGGCGCTGCTCTGGAGCAGCCGTATCACCCTGACCGAAAGCCTGCTGGCCTGGCTGGAAGGCCGTGGGCAGAAACCCGGTTTGCTGATCTCCGGATCGGCCGTGGGCTGGTACGGCGACGGTGGCGAGCGTGAGCTGAGCGAGGACTCGCCCCCCGTCAGCGAGGATTTCGCCAGCCAGTTGTGTATCGCCTGGGAGGAGACCGCGCAGCGCGCCGAGGCCATGGGCATGCGTGTGGTGCTGATTCGCACGGGCCTGGTACTGGCGGCGGAGGGCGGCTTTTTGTCGCGCTTGCTGCTGCCCTTCAAACTGGCGCTGGGTGGCCCGATCGGCAACGGCCGGCAGTGGATGCCGTGGATTCATATCAAGGATCAAATCGCCCTGATTGATTTTCTTCTGCACCGGAATGACGCCAGCGGTCCTTATAATGCCTGCGCGCCCAAGCCGGTGCGCAACCGCGAGTTCGCCAGGACCCTGGGCAGCGTCCTGCACCGGCCGGCCATAATGCCGGTACCGGCCTTTGTCTTGCGCCTGGGCCTGGGGGAGTTGTCGTTGTTGCTGCTGGGTGGTCAGCGCGCGGTGCCTGCGCGGTTGCTGGCCGCCGGATTCACTTTCCAGTTCACTGATTTGCGCGCGGCCCTGGATGACCTGTCCAGCCGCCTCTGAAATAGGATGTTGCATGACCGATCACGCGTTGCTCCTGGTCAACCTGGGTTCGCCGGCCTCCACCTCGGTGGCGGATGTGCGCAGCTACCTCAATCAATTCCTGATGGACCCTTATGTGATCGACCTGCCGTGGCCGGTCCGGCGCTTGCTGGTATCGCTGATCCTGATCAAGCGTCCGGAGCAGTCGGCCCATGCCTATGCCTCGATCTGGTGGGAGCAGGGGTCGCCGCTGGTGGTGCTCAGCCGGCGCTTGCAGGAAACCATGACCCGCGAGTGGAAACATGGTCCGGTGGAACTGGCGATGCGTTATGGCGAGCCGTCCATCGAGTCGGCGCTGTTGCGCCTGGTGGCTCAGGGGCACAAGCGGATCACCCTGGCCCCGCTGTATCCGCAATTTGCCGACAGCACCGTGACCACGGTGGTGGAGGAGGCCCGGCGGGTGGTTCGGGACAAGCAGCTGGATGTGCAGTTTTCGCTGTTGCAACCGTTCTACGATCAGCCGGAATACCTCGAGGCGCTGGTGGCCAGTGCCAAGCCGCACCTGCAACAGGAGTTCGATCACCTGCTGCTGAGCTTCCATGGCTTGCCCGAGCGGCATCTGCAAAAGCTCAACCCAGGCCATAGCCTGGAAGGCGATTGCTGCCGTGACGCGGCGCCCGAGGTGCTCGCCACCTGTTATCGCGGCCAGTGCCTGCAAACGGCCAAGGCTTTTGCCGAACGCATGGGGCTGGCGGATGGCAAATGGTCGGTGTCGTTCCAGTCCCGTCTGGGGCGCGCCAAGTGGATCGAGCCCTACACCGAGGCGCGCCTGGACGAGCTGGCCCGGCAGGGGGTGAAGAAGATCCTGGTGATGTGCCCGGCCTTTGTCGCCGACTGCATCGAGACCCTGGAAGAAATCGGCGATCGCGGTCGCGAGCAGTTCCGCGAGGCGGGAGGGGAGGAGTTGGTGCTGGTGCCGTGCCTGAACGACGACCCGCATTGGGCCAAGGCATTGAGCAGCCTGTGCGAGCGCGCGCCTTTAGCGTTGTAAAAAACATCGCGGGCAAGCCCCGCTCCTACAGTCGATACCGTCTGTAGGAGCGGCCGGTCGACGCTCGATTGCCCGCGATAGATGTTCCAGCTGACACGGATCCTCAGATCAGCGGCTCGTCAGCCTTCTTGTTCTTCCAGCTATCGTTGCCCGGCAGGATCAGGTTCAGCGCAATCGCGACGATGGCGCACAGGGCGATGCCTTTCAGGCCGAAGTCGTCCGGACCGGTACCGGTACCGATCAAGACCCCGCCAATCCCGAACACCAGGGTCACCGAGACGATCACCAGGTTGCGTGCTTCGCCCAGGTCGATCTTGTGCCGGATCAGGGTGTTCATGCCCACCGCCGCGATCGAACCGAACAACAGGCAGAGAATCCCGCCCATCACCGGCACCGGAATGCTCTGCAGCAGCGCGCCGAACTTGCCGATGAATGCCAGGCTGATAGCGAAGATCGCCGCCCAGGTCATGATTTTCGGGTTGTAGTTCTTGGTCAGCATCACCGCGCCGGTCACTTCGGCGTAGGTGGTATTGGGCGGACCGCCGAACAGGCCGGCGGCGGTGGTGGCGATGCCGTCGCCGAACAGGGTGCGGTGCAGGCCGGGCTTCTTCAGGTAGTCGCGACCGGTCACGCTGCCGACCGCGATCACTCCGCCGATGTGCTCGATGGCGGGCGCCAGGGCCACAGGGACGATGAACAGGATGGCCTGCCAGTTGAACTCCGGCGCGGTGAAATGCGGCAGGGCCAGCCAGGGCGCCGCGGCGATCTTCGCGGTATCGACCACACCGAAGTAGAACGACAGGGCGAAGCCCACCAGCACACCGGAGATGATCGGCACCAGGCGGAAGATACCTTTGCCGAACACCGCGACGATCAGGGTGGTCAGCAGCGCTGGCATCGAGATCATCATCGCGGTCTGGTAATGGATCAGCTCGGTGCCGTCACCGGCCTTGCCCATCGCCATGTTGGCAGCGATCGGCGCCATGGCCAGGCCGATGGAAATGATCACCGGGCCGATCACCACCGGAGGCAGCAGCCGGTCGATGAAACCGGTGCCCTTGATCTTCACCGCCAGGCCCAGAAAGGTATAAACGAAACCGGCCGCCATCACGCCGCCCATGGTCGCGGCCAGGCCGAACTGGCCCTTGGCGAGAATGATCGGGGTAATGAAGGCAAAGCTGGACGCCAGGAACACCGGCACCTGGCGCCCCGTGACGAGCTGGAACAGCAGAGTCCCGAGACCCGCCGTGAACAGCGCCACGTTGGGGTCGAGTCTCGACAGCCTGGTGTTCGACTACCAGGACACCGGCCAGGACGTCGAGCTGGCGGG